>NZ_JBDYCV010000015.1:0-55580 GCF_040495915.1 Shigella sp. FJ200513
TCCGGAAACAAGTGAGCGTTTCCGGATTCTTACACAGCCACTGGATCGGTCAACTGATCCTTAACTGATCGGCATTACACCAGAATGCTGACAAATTTCTGCCTGATGCGGCGTAAACGCCTTATCCGCCTACGAAGTGTCGCACTTTGTAGGCGTGGTAAACTCCCCATTTTCAGGGGAGCAATATAAACAAATTACTCTAACCGAGCCTGCGCAAAAGCAATCGCCTGCGCCACCTGCTGCGGTGAGACGCCGCCTTTTGCCGCACGCTTTTCGAGGCACGATTGTAGCGACAGAATCGGATAGACATCTTCGCCAATCACCTGACTGAATTTCTGCAACTCACTGAGTGGCAGATCTTCCAGCGGTTTGCCCTGACGAATGGCTTCCACCACCGCTTCACCCACAATATGGTGCGCCTCGCGGAAAGGTACGCCTTTCGCCACCAGGTAATCCGCCAGTTCAGTGGCGTTCGCATACCCCTGCTGCGCCGCTTCCTGACAACGCGGACGTTTCACCTGAATGCCGTCCAGTACCAGCGCCGCCATATGCAGGCAGTCCAGCCAGGTATCGAGCGCGTCGAACAGACCTTCTTTGTCTTCCTGCATATCTTTGTTGTAAGCCAGCGGCAAACCTTTCAGCGTCATCATCATGCCGGTTAACGCACCCTGCACCCGGCCGCATTTACCGCGAATCAGCTCCAGCGCATCCGGGTTTTTCTTCTGCGGCATTAATGATGAACCGGAAGTCACGCGGTCCGAAAGCTCCACAAACCCCGCTTCGCCGGTGTTAAAGAAAATCAGATCTTCAGCAAAACGCGACAGATGCACCATGCCGATAGCGGCAGCAGAAAGCAGTTCCAACACATGGTCACGGTCAGAAACGCTGTCCAGACTGTTACGGGTCGCCGAAGCAAAGCCCAGCCAGCCTGCTAACTGTTCACGGTCGATTTCATAGGCCGTTCCCGCCAGCGCGCCACAGCCTAATGGGCTGACATCCAGACGCTTAAGCGCATCCTGCAAACGGCTTTCATCACGCGCCAGCATCTCAACATAGGCCAGGCACCAGTGCGCGAACGTCACCGGCTGGGCGCGTTGCAGGTGAGTGTAACCTGGCATTACCGCGTCCTGATTGTTTTGTGCGGTTTCCACCAGCGCCGATTGCAGCTGCCGGTTAGCCGTCAGTAACTCGCTAACGGTATCTTTGCACCACAGTTTCAGGTCAGTCGCTACCTGATCATTACGGCTACGCCCGGTATGCAGCTTTTTGCCTAACTGGCCCACTTTGTCGATCAGTTTGCCTTCCACCCAGCTATGGATATCTTCGGCGTCGCTTTCAAGGATTTGTTGTGGCCTGGCGCGAACATCTTCCAGCAACACGTTCAGCGCCTCTTCCAGTTGCGCCTGCTCTTCTGCGGTTAACACGCCGACCGTTACCAAGGCTTTGGACCAGGCCACAGAGCCAACAATATCCTGCTCCGCCAGACGGTAATCAAAGCGCAGTGAGTCGTTGAATTGTTTGAACCGTTGATCTGCTGCCTGGGTAAAACGCCCGCCCCAAAGTGCCATAACTCTGTTTCCTTATTTTGAAATTCAATGCCGGAAAGCTGCGCCTCCGGCTAACAAAACTTAAGCTAAAATCCGCGTACCCATCGGCATACCGTTAAACAGTGCCGGAAGCTGCTCCGCATAACGCCAAGAAGCGATATCTACCGGACGGCCCAGCGTGCGGGCCGCATCCAGCGCCGCGTTCACTTTCACTATCATGCCGTCAGTAATAATGCCCTGCTCAATCAGTTGTTCTGCTTTCGCGGCGGTCATTTCGGCAATGCGTTGCCCTTTGCCGTCGAGAATGCCGCTGACGTCGGAGAGCAAAATCAGATCCGCGCCCAGCGTTGCCGCCAGCGCCGTTGCCGCCTGGTCGGCATTGACGTTCATCAGTTGCCCTTCGTCTGTTACGCCAATGGAGCTGACCACCGGCAGATAACCGTTCTCCAGCAAGGAGTTGATAAGCTTAGGCGAACCTGGCTGCGCCAGTCCAACATGACCTAACTCTTCATCAAGCTGGGTCACTTTGACGCTGTCGCCGTCACCGAGAAACAAACCTACGGCCGCAATCTGATGTTTCTTCGCCCATGCCAACAGGGTTTTATTTGCCGTTCCCGCCAGTGCTCCGGTGATAATGTCTATCTGATCAGCAGGCGTCACCCGCAGGCCGTTTTTCTTTTTCACCGGCAGATTCAGCCCTTTCATCAGCTCATCCACCACGCAACCGCCGCCGTGCACAATCACCAGCGGACGCTGATGTGACTCACGATAATTCACCAATGCGCTAAACAGACGTTCCAGCGCCTCTTCACTATCCAGCAGTACGCCGCCCAGTTTGATAATTAATGGATTCATCATTGCACCCTTAAATAAGAGACTGCGTTTCCGCATAGCCGAAACGAATATTGGCGCACTGTACCGCTTGTGCCGCCGCGCCTTTCAGTAAGTTGTCTTCGGTCGCCACAATAATCAGATGCTCGCCCTGAACGGCAAACCCGATATCGCAAAATGGCAGCCCAACGACATTTTTCAGCGCCGGAACGCCTTTGTCATACAGCCGCACCAGCGGTTTATGGGCATACGCCTGCTGTAACGCTTGCGCGACTTGCGCCTGGGTCACACCCGATTTCAGGCGGCAGGTAATGGTTTCGAGAATGCCGCGCGGGAAATTGCCCAGATGTGGGGTGAAGATAACGTCAGCACCGAGGTGTGTGGCGATCTCTGGTTGATGGCGATGAGTAAAGACGCCATACGGTTGCAGGCTAACTTCACAAAAACTATTTGAAATCGCTGCCTTACGTCCTGCACCGCTCACGCCGCTGGTGGCGTTGATCACCGGCCACTGATTGAGGTCAAGAAGATCGGCATCAATCAACGGTTTCAGCGCCAGCTGTGCCGCCGTCGGATAACAGCCTGGCACCGCAATCAAATTCGCTTCTTTTAATTTATTACCGCACCACTCCGCCAGACCGTAGGCTGCCTGTTCCAGCAGTTCCGGGTATTGATGGGTAAAGCCGTAATATTTTTCATAGAAGGTGGCGTCGTTAACACGAAACGCGCCGGAAAGGTCGAACACCACGCAGCCCGCTTCAAGAAACTGCGGCGCTAAATCGTGGCTAACTTCATGGGCGGTGGCGAGAAACACTACGTCCACCCCTGGGCTAAACTCGCTGATATCCGACATCGGCTGCAACGGCAGCTCAACGATGCCTTTTAGCTGCGGATGCAAATCGGAGATTAACTTTCCCGCATCATTGCTTTGCGCTGAAACAGTCAAAGCGGTTATGTTCATATGCGGATGGCGATTTACATAGGTCACTAGCTCTGCGCCAGCGTAGCCGCTGGCACCCACAATCAGCGTATTCAACATCGGGGCTATTCACCTTCTTATGTCTGGTTGCCAGGTTAAACGTAAAACATTCACCTTACGGCTGGTGGGTTTTATTACGCTCAACGTTAGTGTATTTTTATTCATAAATACTGCATGAATATTGATACTATCATGACCAGAGGTGTGTCAACAATGAAAAACAAATTACCGCCATTTATCGAGATTTACCGCGCTCTGATTGCCACACCTTCAATAAGCGCTACGGAAGAGGCACTCGATCAAAGCAATGCAGATTTAATCACTCTGCTGGCGGACTGGTTTAAAGATTTGGGCTTCAATGTGGAAGTGCAGCCTGTTCCAGGAACTCGCAACAAATTTAATATGCTGGCCAGTTACGGACAGGGGGCTGGCGGCTTGTTGCTGGCGGGGCATACCGATACGGTGCCATTTGATGACGGTCGCTGGACGCGCGATCCGTTTACACTGACGGAGCATGACGGCAAGCTTTACGGCTTAGGCACCGCCGACATGAAAGGCTTTTTTGCGTTTATCCTTGATGCGCTACGCGATGTCGACGTCACGAAACTGAAAAAACCGCTCTACATTCTGGCGACTGCTGATGAAGAAACCAGTATGGCCGGAGCGCGTTATTTTGCCGAAACTACCGCCCTGCGCCCGGATTGCGCCATCATTGGCGAACCGACGTCACTACAACCGGTACGCGCACATAAAGGTCATATCTCTAACGCCATCCGTATTCAGGGCCAGTCGGGGCACTCCAGCGATCCAGCACGCGGAATTAACGCTATCGAACTAATGCACGACGCCATCGGGCATATTTTGCAATTGCGCGATAACCTGAAAGAACGTTATCACTACGAAGCATTTACCGTGCCATACCCTACGCTCAACCTCGGGCATATTCACGGTGGCGACGCTTCTAACCGTATTTGCGCTTGCTGTGAGTTGCATATGGATATTCGTCCGCAGCCTGGCATGACACTCAATGAACTTAATGGTTTGCTCAACGATGCATTGGCTCCGGTGAGCGAACGCTGGCCGGGTCGTCTGACGGTCGACGAGCTGCATCCGCCGATCCCTGGCTATGAATGCCCACCGAATCATCAACTGGTTGAAGTGGTTGAGAAATTGCTCGGAGCAAAAACCGAAGTGGTGAATTACTGTACCGAAGCGCCGTTTATTCAAACGTTATGCCCGACGCTGGTGCTCGGTCCGGGTTCCATCAATCAAGCTCATCAGCCTGATGAATATCTGGAGACGCGGTTTATTAAACCCACCCGTGAGTTGATTATCCAGGTAATTCACCATTTTTGCTGGCATTAAAACGTAGGCCGGATAAGGCGCTCGCGCCGCATCCGGCACCGTTGCCAAACTCCGGTGCCGCAATAATGTCGGATGCGATGCTTGCGCATCTTATCCGACCTACACCTTTGGTGTTATGTATGGCGATTTTTTAACATTTCCATAAGTTACGCTTATTTAAAGCGTCGTGAATTTAATGGCGTAAATTCCTGCTATTTATTCGTTTGCTGAAGCGATTTCGCAGCATTTGACGTCACCGCTTTTACGTGGCTTTATAAAAGACGACGAAAAGCAAAGCCCGAGCATATTCGCGCCAATGCGACGTGAAGGATACAGGGCTATCAAACGATAAGATGGGGTGTCTGGGGTAATATGAACGAACAATATTCCGCATTGCGTAGTAATGTCAGTATGCTCGGCAAAGTGCTGGGAGAAACCATCAAGGATGCGTTGGGAGAACACATTCTTGAACGCGTAGAAACTATCCGTAAGTTGTCGAAATCTTCACGCGCTGGCAATGATGCTAACCGCCAGGAGTTGCTCACCACCTTACAAAATTTGTCGAACGACGAGCTGCTGCCCGTTGCGCGTGCGTTTAGTCAGTTCCTGAACCTGGCCAACACCGCCGAGCAATACCACAGCATTTCGCCGAAAGGCGAAGCTGCCAGCAACCCGGAAGTGATCGCCCGCACCCTGCGTAAACTGAAAAACCAGCCGGAACTGAGCGAAGACACCATCAAAAAAGCAGTGGAATCGCTGTCGCTGGAACTGGTCCTCACGGCTCACCCAACCGAAATTACCCGTCGTACACTGATCCACAAAATGGTGGAAGTGAACGCCTGTTTAAAACAGCTCGATAACAAAGATATCGCTGACTACGAACGCAACCAGCTGATGCGTCGCCTGCGCCAGTTGATCGCCCAGTCATGGCATACCGATGAAATCCGTAAGCTGCGTCCAAGCCCGGTAGATGAAGCCAAATGGGGCTTTGCCGTAGTAGAAAACAGCCTGTGGCAAGGCGTACCGAATTACCTGCGCGAACTGAACGAACAACTGGAAGAGAATCTCGGCTACAAACTGCCCGTCGAATTTGTTCCGGTACGTTTTACCTCGTGGATGGGCGGTGACCGCGACGGCAACCCGAACGTCACTGCCGATATCACCCGCCACGTCCTGCTGCTCAGCCGCTGGAAAGCCACCGATCTGTTCCTGAAAGATATTCAGGTTCTGGTTTCTGAACTGTCGATGGTTGAAGCGACCCCTGAACTGCTGGCGCTGGTTGGCGAAGAAGGTGCCGCAGAACCGTATCGCTATCTGATGAAAAACCTGCGTTCTCGCCTGATGGCGACACAGGCATGGCTGGAAGCGCGCCTGAAAGGCGAAGAACTGCCAAAACCAGAAGGGCTGCTGACACAAAACGAAGAACTGTGGGAACCGCTCTACGCTTGCTACCAGTCACTTCAGGCGTGTGGCATGGGTATTATCGCCAACGGCGATCTGCTCGACACCCTGCGCCGCGTGAAATGTTTCGGCGTACCGCTGGTCCGTATTGATATCCGTCAGGAGAGCACCCGCCATACCGAAGCGCTGGGCGAGCTGACCCGCTACCTCGGTATCGGCGACTACGAAAGCTGGTCAGAGGCCGACAAACAGGCGTTCCTGATCCGCGAACTGAACTCCAAACGTCCGCTTCTGCCGCGCAACTGGCAACCAAGCGCCGAAACGCGCGAAGTGCTCGATACCTGCCAGGTGATTGCCGAAGCGCCGCAAGGCTCCATTGCCGCCTACGTGATCTCGATGGCGAAAACGCCGTCCGACGTACTGGCTGTCCACCTGCTGCTGAAAGAAGCGGGTATCGGGTTTGCGATGCCGGTTGCTCCGCTGTTTGAAACCCTCGATGACCTGAACAACGCCAACGATGTCATGACCCAGCTGCTCAATATCGACTGGTATCGCGGCCTGATTCAGGGCAAACAGATGGTGATGATTGGCTATTCCGACTCAGCAAAAGATGCGGGCGTGATGGCAGCTTCCTGGGCGCAATATCAGGCACAGGATGCATTAATCAAAACCTGCGAAAAAGCGGGTATTGAGCTGACGTTGTTCCACGGTCGCGGCGGTTCCATTGGTCGCGGCGGCGCACCTGCCCATGCGGCGCTGCTGTCACAACCGCCAGGAAGCCTGAAAGGTGGCCTGCGCGTGACTGAACAGGGCGAGATGATCCGCTTTAAATATGGTCTGCCAGAAATCACCGTCAGCAGCCTGTCGCTTTACACCGGGGCGATTCTGGAAGCCAACCTGCTGCCACCACCTGAGCCGAAAGAGAGCTGGCGTCGCATTATGGATGAACTGTCAGTCATCTCCTGCGATCTCTACCGTGGCTACGTACGTGAAAACAAAGATTTTGTGCCTTACTTCCGCTCCGCTACGCCGGAACAAGAATTGGGCAAACTGCCGTTGGGTTCACGTCCGGCGAAACGTCGCCCAACCGGCGGCGTCGAGTCGCTGCGCGCCATACCGTGGATTTTTGCCTGGACGCAAAACCGCCTGATGCTCCCCGCCTGGCTGGGTGCAGGTACGGCGCTGCAAAAAGTGGTCGAAGATGGCAAACAGAGCGAGCTGGAAGCCATGTGCCGCGATTGGCCATTCTTCTCGACGCGTCTCGGCATGCTGGAGATGGTCTTCGCCAAAGCAGACCTGTGGTTGGCGGAATACTATGATCAACGTCTGGTAGACAAAGCACTGTGGCCGTTAGGTAAAGAGTTACGCAACCTGCAAGAAGAAGACATCAAAGTGGTGCTGGCGATTGCCAACGATTCCCATCTGATGGCCGATCTGCCGTGGATTGCAGAGTCTATTCAGCTACGGAATATTTACACCGACCCGCTGAACGTATTGCAGGCCGAGTTGCTGCACCGCTCCCGCCAGGCAGAAAAAGAAGGCCAGGAACCGGATCCTCGCGTCGAACAAGCGTTAATGGTCACTATTGCCGGGATTGCGGCAGGTATGCGTAATACCGGCTAATCTTCCTCTTCTGCAAACCCTCGTGCTTTTGCGCGAGGGTTTTCTGAAATACTTCTGTTCTAACACCCTCGTTTTCAATATATTTCTGTCTGCATTTTATTCAAATTCTGAATATACCTTCAGATATCCTTAAGGAATTGTCGTTATATTCGGCGATATTTTTTTCAAGACAGGTTCTTACTATGCATTCCACAGAAGTCCAGGCTAAACCCCTTTCTAGCTGGAAAGCCCTGGGTTGGGCACTGCTCTACTTTTGGTTTTTCTCTACTCTGCTACAGGCCATTATTTACATCAGTGGTTATAGTGGCACCAACGGCATTCGCGACTCGCTGTTATTCAGCTCGCTGTGGTTGATCCCGGTATTCCTCTTTCCGAAGCGGATTAAAATTATTGCCGCAGTGATCGGCGTGGTGCTATGGACGGCCTCTCTGGCGGCGCTGTGCTACTACGTCATCTACGGGCAGGAGTTCTCGCAGAGCGTTCTGTTTGTGATGTTCGAAACCAACACCAACGAAGCCAGCGAGTATTTAAGCCAGTATTTCAGCCTGAAAATTGTGCTTATCGCGCTGGCCTATACGGCGGTGGCAGTTCTGCTGTGGACACGCCTGCGCCCGGTCTATATTCCAAAGCCGTGGCGTTATGTTGTCTCTTTTGCCCTGCTTTATGGCTTGATTCTGCATCCGATCGCCATGAATACGTTTATCAAAAACAAGCCGTTTGAGAAAACGTTGGATAACCTAGCCTCGCGTATGGAGCCTGCCGCACCGTGGCAATTCCTGACCGGCTATTATCAGTATCGTCAGCAACTAAACTCGCTAACAAAGTTACTGAATGAAAATAATGCCTTGCCGCCACTGGCTAATTTCAAAGATGAATCGGGTAACGAACCGCGCACTTTAGTGCTGGTGATTGGCGAGTCGACCCAGCGCGGACGCATGAGTCTGTACGGTTATCCGCGTGAAACCACGCCGGAGCTGGATGCGCTGCATAAAACCGATCCGAATCTGACCGTGTTTAATAACGTAGTTACGTCTCGTCCGTACACCATTGAAATCCTGCAACAGGCGCTGACCTTTGCCAATGAAAAGAACCCGGATCTGTATCTGACGCAGCCGTCGCTGATGAACATGATGAAACAGGCGGGTTATAAAACCTTCTGGATCACCAACCAGCAGACGATGACCGCCCGCAATACCATGCTGACGGTATTTTCGCGCCAGACCGACAAGCAGTACTACATGAACCAGCAACGTACGCAGAGTGCGCGTGAATACGACACCAACGTGCTGAAGCCGTTCCAGGATGTGCTGAATGACCCTGCGCCGAAGAAACTGATCATCGTTCATCTGCTGGGTACGCATATCAAATACAAATACCGCTACCCGGAAAATCAGGGCAAGTTTGATGGCAATACCGATCATGTTCCGCCAGGATTAAGCGCAGAAGAGCTGGAATCATATAACGATTATGACAACGCTAACCTGTATAACGATCATGTGGTTGCCAGCCTGATTAAAGACTTTAAAGCGGCAGACCCGAACGGATTCCTGGTTTACTTCTCTGACCACGGTGAAGAGGTTTACGACACGCCGCCGCACAAAACTCAGGGGCGTAACGAAGACAACCCGACGCGCCACATGTACACCATTCCGTTCCTGCTGTGGACGTCGGAAAAATGGCAAGCGACTCATCCCCGTGATTTCTCACAGGATGTCGATCGTAAATACAGCCTGGCGGAACTGATCCACACCTGGTCAGATTTGGCGGGCTTATCTTACGACGGTTACGATCCAACCCGTTCAGTGGTGAATCCGCAGTTCAAAGAAACTACCCGCTGGATTGGTAACCCGTACAAGAAAAACGCGCTGATCGATTACGACACTCTGCCGTATGGCGATCAGGTGGGTAATCAGTAGATGACCTTTGTATCGCGTCTGGCGCTATTTGCCGGATGCGATACTGCCGCAATGTTTACATCGAACTCCCCTCAGGCCACACTTTTCAGGTGGCCTTTTTTAATAATGCCAGTTACTGTTTTCCCGTCTACATACCTAAGGGAATAACATGTATCACGACGTCAGCTATCTGCTCTCCCGCCTGATCAACGGCCCGCTGTCCCTGCGCCAGATTTACTTTGCCAGCAGTAACGGCCCGGTGCCCGATCTTGCGTATCAGGTCGATTTTCCACGGCTGGAAATTGTGCTGGAAGGTGAGTTTGTTGATACCGGCGCTGGAGCAACGTTAGTTCCCGGCGATGTGCTGTACGTTGCCGCTGGTGGCTGGAATTTCCCACAATGGAAAACACCCGCTACCACCTTTAGCGTGCTGTTTGGCAAACAGCAACTCGGCTTCAGCGTCGTGCAATGGGATGGCAAACAATATCAAAATCTGGCGAAGCAACACGTCGCCCGACGCGGCCCACGCATAGGTTCTTTTCTGCTACAAACGCTCAATGAAATGCAAATGCAGCCGCAGGAGCAGCAAACGGCAAGGCTTATCGTAGCCAGCCTGCTTAGCCACTGCCGCGATTTGCTCGGCAGCCAAATCCAGACCGCCTCACGCAGCCAGGCACTATTTGAAGCTATTCGCGATTATATCGACGAACGCTATGCCTCCGCGCTTACCCGCGAATCTGTCGCACAGGCATTCTATATTTCACCAAACTATCTCTCGCACCTGTTTCAAAAAACGGGGGCCATTGGTTTTAACGAATACCTGAATCACACGCGACTGGAGCACGCTAAGACGTTATTGAAAGGCTATGACCTGAAGGTAAAAGAAGTGGCGCACGCCTGCGGCTTTGTCGACAGCAACTACTTCTGCCGTCTGTTTCGTAAAAACACCGAACACTCGCCGTCGGAATATCGCCGGCAGTACCACAGCCAACTGACAGAAAAACCGACTACTCCAGAATAAGATGGGTTTGCTGCGGCGCAGAAAGCACTTTGCGCACCGCGCTCATTACCCGCTGCGGCTCACGCAGGAATGCGTAGATGCTGCATTGCACATAGCGGCAATGTTCAAATCGCTCGGCACCGGCAAGCTCGATATCCGTAATCAACAGAGCAACATCCGCCCGACGGATATCCTCGTCCGCTAAACGATTCTCCGTTCCCAGCGCGCCCTGAGTTTCAATGCTGACGCCCCACTTCTCTAACTGGCACAACTTTTCCAGCCGTTCCGCCGCCATATAAGTATGCGCCACGCCGCTTACGCAGGCGGTTACTGCCACCAGGTATGCCATTTTAACCTCCCACGGTAACCTGAAATCCGGCCCGTTCTGCCATTTCGCGCATCGTTGTCACATCGGCTGACGACGGCGCAGGCACCTCTTTCATCGACCATGTTTTCCCCAGCAGGCGGTATTTCGGTTCGCCGTACTGATGAAACGGTAACAGATGGATCTGCCTGATTTTCAGCGGGGTCAGTACATCCAGCGCCTGCTGCATATTCTCCCGGCTGAGCGTGAAACCAGGGATCAACGGTAAACGCGGGATCACGTTGACACCCTCACTCACCAGCAAACGCAGATTCTCCAGCACGCGTGGCAGGTTCATCTTCACCACATCCCGCGCCTGAGTCGCGTCCATAATTTTTAAATCGAACAGCACTTCATCGCACAATTTCGCCAGCGGTAACAGCTTGCTTGCTGGCGCGTCTCCGGCAGTTTCAATGGCGCATGAGACACCCCACAGCCGCAGTCGCTGTAAAAAACGGGTAGCAAACTCCGCCTGCATTAACACTTCGCCGCCAGAAAGCGTGACGCCGCCGCCGGACGTGCGAAAGAAAATGTCATCTTTCATCACTTCCCGTTCCAGAGCGTCAAGGCTGATATCGCGACCAATCCGTTCAAACGCCCCGGAGGGGCATTCATCCGCATCACGCAAACATTTCGCACAGTGCAGACATTTCGCCTCTCTGCGTACCGTCTGGATTTTGCCGGAGATCGACTCCGGATTAGCACACCACGGGCAAAGATGCGGACAGCCTTTAAAAAAGACCACCGTACGAATGCCCTCGCCGTCATTCAGTGAATAACGCTGAATGTTGAAAATGCGCGCCACATCATCGCGGCGCGTTTCCACAACGTTACAGCTGATGCGCTGTCCGGCGGATGATGTCATCCTGGATCTCCTTCGACAGTTCGACAAAGAAGGCGCTGTATCCGGCAACGCGCACCACCAGCCCGGCATAATCTTGTGGGCGCTGTTGCGCTTCCCGCAACGTGTCGGCGTTCACCACGTTAAACTGAATATGCTGCAACTTAAGCTGGGTAAACACCCGTAAGAAGTCGGCCAGTTTGCGTAATCCCGCTTCACCTTCCAGGGTCGCCGGAGTGAATTTCACGTTCAGCAACGTACCGTTAGACAGCAGCGTATTATCGAGCTTACTGACTGACTTCAGTACCGCCGTTGGCCCTTGTGCGTCCTGACCCAGCATAGGTGACAAGCCGCCGTCTGCCAGTTGTTCCCCGGCAAAACGACCGTCTGGCGTCGCGCCAACCACCGATCCCAACGGAACGTGAGCAGAAACGGTATACGATCCCGGCGTGAAGTAACCGCCGCGCGGGTTCTGGTATTTTTCCACTTCTTTGCAGTAGTGGCGCAACAGTTCGGCGCTAATGTTATCCACCTCGTCGATATCGTTACCGTATTTCTCAAAGCGGTTAATTAAGCGAGCGCGGACTTTTTCGCCTTCTGGCGTTGCAAAGTTGGCTTTTAATACCGACAGCAATTCGTCAAAACTTAAACGCTGTTGCTCAAAAACCATCCCTTTCAACGCATGGAGAGAATCGCTCAGGTTGGCGATACCAATTCCCTGTACGCCGGAGAAGTTATAACGCGCGCCGCCATCGGTAATATCGCGACCTTTTTCCAGACAATCGCTGATAAAAGACGAGAGCAGCGGTACAGGTGCCCAGTCGCGATGGCCGATATCACAAATATTGCTGCCCTCAACCATCAGGGTGATGTAGTGGCTGATCTTGGCGCGGATCTGCTCCAGTAAACCTTCATAAGTCAGCGCAGCATTGCCTTCATTTTCATGCAGGCAGATTTCCATCACTTTCAGCAGATTAAACATCGCGATGTCATGCAAGCCGTAGGTTCTGCCGGGAATAGATAATTCCACACAGCCCACTACGGAATAGTCGCGCGCATCTTCCAGCGAAACGCCACGGTTGAGGAACGCTGGCACCACCACTTCATCGTTAAAGATTTGCGGAATACCGGTGCCGAGGCGAATGGTTTCGGCGGTTTTCATCAGGAACGGCGTGTCGATCAAGGCGTTAGTGCGCACGCCGAGGTTCGGTTGCGGTAATTGCACGCTTTGATAGGCGTCAAGGCAAAGGAACGAAAGCACGTTCACCGCGCTACGTCCGTTCTCGGTTAACCCGCCGAGCAGTGCGGTATAGCCGGTCGGGAAACCGGCGAAATAACGCGCGCTACTGGTGGAGCGCAACAGCACGATGTCGTTGCATTTCACCCATAAAGATTCGAGCAGTTCTTTCAGGAACGCCGGATCTTCGCCCTGGGTTAAAGATGCCTGATAGAACGGCAACATATACTGGTCGAAGCGCCCTAAAGACAGCGAACTGGCGTTGGATTCGTATTGCAGAATGATGTTCATGTACCAGAATAACTGGCACGCCTGCCAGAACGTCTGCGGCTTATGTTGCGCGTTATGGCGGGAGATCTCCGCAATAGTCAGCAGCTCTTCGCGACGCTGGGCATCTGTGCAGTTTGCCGCCATCGTTTCCGCCAGTTCGGCGTAACGCAAAATGTGTTTCTGCGAGGCTTCCAGCAGTAACAACGCGGCCTGATAAAAGTGATTCTCCGGCTGTTGCTGACAATGTTGCTGCATCTGTGCCACCAGCTCACCCAGACCGTGATTCAACAGGCGTGGGTAATCAATAATAATGTGCCCCTGGCCTTTATCCGTCTGGTTGATGCTGAAAATCTGCGTGTTGGTCGCGGCTTTTACTTCATCTGTCATCTGCCCGTTGATGAAATCTTTCATCGAACGTTTTTCCCAGTACGGGAACAACTCTTCACGGTAGATACGTTTATCTTCTTCGCTGATAGCAAAGCGGTCCTGCGGACGCGTCGGGAATTGATCCAGCTCTTTCAGCAGCCAGTAAGGGT
Organism: Shigella sp. FJ200513; assembly: GCF_040495915.1. NCBI lineage: Bacteria > Pseudomonadati > Pseudomonadota > Gammaproteobacteria > Enterobacterales > Enterobacteriaceae > Shigella > Shigella sp. FJ200513. The sequence continues at coordinate 13,869 of NZ_JBDYCV010000015.1, forward strand.
CCATTTCCGGCGACATAATCCCGGCGCGCGGTTTTACGGTGCGGTTACCGGCAATCAGTTCTTCATCACGAATCGAAATTTCAACATGTTCAAGGATATACGCTGTTGCTTTCGCCCGGCGCAATATCACCGGTTCGCCTTCGGTTTGCCGATGGCTGGCGGTATAAAGCAGCGCCCGCTCCAGCGAGATTTCACGGGTATTGGCAAACAGTGCAGTTTTGAGGCGAGAGATACGATTCGTCATGAGGAACTCCTGTGGGAAAGCGAACCCGCCCTTGCGAGCGGGAGAAGAACTTAAGCGGTTTGCGCCAGGTGAGCTTCAATTTTGCTCATAATGGCGTCAGCACGTTTTACTGCATCGCTGATGTTGACGCGCACGATGGTCTTGCCAGCAAAACGCTCTTCAAACTTGATGCCGATATCTTTGGTCAGAATCACCATATCAGCGCTCGCCACGTCTTCCGCAGTCAGTTCATTTTCCAGACCAATTGACCCCTGGGTTTCTACTTTCACTTCCCAGCCTTTCGCTTTCGCGGCACTTTCCAGCGCCTCTGCTGCCATATAGGTATGGGCAACACCTGAAGGACATGCGGTTACTGCAATAATTTTCGTCATGGCTCGTTCCTCAATTAATTAATTTCAAAATCCAAATCCAGGTCGTCTTCTTTTTCATCAGTCGAAGACCCATTTTTACGCGCCAGACTTTTCAGCACGTTCACACAAACAGCCGTCACCACTGCTCCGACAGCCACTGCTGCGATATAACCCAACTTACCTTCAACCACCGGCAGCACAATCAGACCACCCCAGCCTGCATAGCACTGCGCACCGACCAGCGCCGCAGTTACTGCACCACAAACTGAACCGACCATAATGGAAGGAATGACACGCAGCGGATCGGCAGCGGCGAAAGGAATCGCCCCTTCAGTAACGCCAACACAGCCCATCACCAGTGCCGCTTTGCCGGTTTCGCGCTCTTCTGCGGAGAAATTTTTACGACCAATCAGCGTCGCCAGCCCCATCCCCAGCGGCGGGATACAAATACCCACGGCAGCAATGGCCACCACGGTATAAACACCCTGAGCAACGCAAATCAGCATGAAGGCATAGGCCACTTTGTTAACCGGACCGCCCATATCGAACGCCAGCATCAGCCCCATGATCACCGCCAGCATAACAATGCTGCCCTGCTGCATCCCCTGAAGCCACTGAGTCAGGCTGTTGGTCAACGCCCCTACAGGCTCGCCCAAGCCCCACATCATGATGCCTGCGGTAATCAGTGTGCCGATGATAGGAATAATGAAGATGGGCATCACCGAGCGCAGAACTTTATGCACCGGAATTTTCTTCAGGTAATGCACCACGATGCCGCCGATAATCCCGGCGATCAGCGCACCAAAGAAGCCCGCACCAAAGCTGTTACCAACCCAGGCACCGATAGCGCACGGAGCCAGCGCAGAACGCTCTGCAATGGAGTAACCAATGTAAGCGGCGAGGAAAGGCACCATCAGCGTCAAACCTGCAACGCCGATATCAAACAGTTTTTTCAAATTCGGATCGGCTACGGCATCCGGCACTGCGCCTTTGCCATACAACATGACGGAAACCGCCAGCAAAATACCGCCCGATACCACGAAGGGAATCATGTGTGAAACGCCCGTCATTAAATGCTGACGGGTATTTTTCAGGATCTGCACCAACTCATTCATAAGCTGCTCCCGGGCTTGCAAAAGCCCATGTCCATATTTTTGATGGAGGAAACAATAGGCAATCGCAGGCGGAGCAAACAGTGGATAAAAAGGCCATTTACTGGACTTTTGTAATATCAGTACAAAAATGCGATCCGCCTCATAACTTGCGATAATCCGGAAGCATGCCGCAAAACGGCGTCTTGTGAGACGCGTCGCAAATTGACGGTTACATTACATTTGTCCAGCTTTTGGCAGATTTGTCACATGGCAGGCCGTTACCGTGCGCTCTTATCCTGTAAACAGAAAACCGTACCGGGAGAAAGGCAATGGCCCTGATTGTGGAATTTATTTGTGAGCTACCTAACGGCGTACATGCGCGTCCGGCAAGCCACGTTGAAACGCTGTGTAATACTTTTTCATCTCAAATTGAGTGGCATAACCTGCGTACTGACCGTAAAGGCAACGCCAAAAGCGCTCTGGCGCTGATTGGCACCGATACGCTGGTGGGTGATAACTGCCAGCTACTGATTTCCGGGGCCGACGAACAGGAAGGGCACCAGCGTTTAAGCCAATGGCTGCGCGATGAATTCCCCCACTGCGATGCGCCGCTGGCGGAAGTTAAATCTGACGAACTGGAACCACTGCCGGTTTCACTGACCAATCTGAATCCGCAAATTATCCGCGCCCGCACCGTGTGCAGCGGTAGTGCAGGCGGCATTCTGACGCCGATCTCTTCTTTAGATCTCAATGCGCTGAGTAATCTTCCCGCAGCCAAAGACGTTGACGCCGAGCAATCCGCACTGGAAAACGGCCTGACGCTGGTACTGAAAAACATTGAGTTTCGTCTGCTGGATAGCGACGGTGCTACCAGCGCGATTCTGGAAGCGCACCGATCCCTGGCTGGCGATACTTCCCTGCACGAACATTTACTGGCAGGCGTCAGCGCCGGATTAAGCTGCGCCGAAGCGATTGTCGCCAGTGCGAATCACTTTTGCGAAGAGTTTGCCCGTTCCAGCAGCAGATACCTGCAAGAACGTGCCCTGGACGTACGCGACGTCTGCTTCCAGTTACTCCAGCAAATCTACGGTGAGCAACGCTTCCCGGCACCGGGCAAACTGACGCAGTCCGCCATTTGTATGGCTGATGAACTGACCCCCAGCCAGTTCCTCGAACTGGATAAAAATCACCTCAAAGGATTGTTACTGAAAAGCGGCGGCACCACCTCACATACGGTGATCCTTGCCCGTTCGTTCAACATTCCGACGCTGGTTGGTGTGGATATTGATGCCCTCACTCCGTGGCAGCATCAAACGATTTATATCGACGGCAACGCCGGGGCGATTGTGGTTGAGCCAGGAGAAGCCGTAGCTCGTTATTATCAGCAAGAAGCCCGCGTACAGGACGCCCTGCGTGAGCAACAGCGTGTCTAGCTGACCCAACAAGCCCGTACCGCTGACGGTATCCGCATTGAAATTGCCGCTAACATCGCTCACTCCGTGGAAGCGCAGGCCGCATTCGGCAATGGTGCGGAAGGCGTTGGTTTGTTCCGCACTGAAATGCTCTATATGGATCGCACCAGTGCACCGGGCGAAAGCGAGCTGTACAACATTTTTTGTCAGGCGCTGGAGTCTGCCAACGGACGCAGCATTATTGTGCGCACTATGGACATTGGCGGCGACAAACCCGTTGATTATCTAAACATTCCCGCAGAGGCAAACCCGTTCCTCGGTTATCGCGCCGTGCGTATTTATGAAGAATACGCGTCGTTATTTACCACACAACTACGCTCGATCCTGCGCGCCTCCGCTCACGGCAGCCTGAAAATCATGATCCCGATGATCTCCTCAATGGAAGAGATCTTATGGGTGAAAGAAAAACTGGCAGAAGCCAAACAGCAACTACGTAACGAACACATTCCGTTTGATGAGAAGATCCAGCTCGGCATTATGCTGGAAGTGCCGTCGGTGATGTTCATCATCGATCAATGCTGCGAAGAGATTGATTTCTTTAGTATTGGTAGTAATGACCTGACGCAATATCTGCTGGCAGTGGATCGCGATAACGCTAAGGTTACTCGTCACTACAACAGCCTGAATCCGGCATTCTTGCGGGCGCTCGATTACGACGTGCAGGCGGTGCATCGCCAGGGTAAATGGATTGGTCTGTGCGGTGAGCTGGGAGCGAAAGGTTCCGTGCTGCCGTTGCTGGTCGGCTTAGGGCTGGATGAACTCAGCATGAGCGCACCATCAATTCCGGCGGCGAAAGCGCGGATGGCGCAACTTGATAGCCGTGAGTGCCGCAAGTTGCTCAACCAGGCAATGGCCTGCCGTACTTCGCTGGAAGTGGAACACCTGCTGGCGCAATTCCGCATGACCCAACAGGACGCACCGCTGGTCACCGCCGAGTGCATCACGCTGGAAAGTGACTGGCGCAGCAAAGAAGAAGTGCTCAAAGGCATGACCGATAACCTGCTGCTGGCGGGCCGCTGCCGCTATCCGCGTAAACTGGAAGCCGACTTATGGGCGCGCGAGGCCGTTTTCTCTACCGGTCTGGGCTTTAGTTTTGCCATTCCACACAGCAAATCAGAACACATTGAGCAATCCACCATCAGCGTGGCGCGTCTGCAAGCGCCGGTGCGCTGGGGCGATGATGAAGCGCAATTCATCATTATGTTAACCCTGAACAAACACGCTGCGGGCGATCAGCACATGCGCATTTTCTCGCGCCTCGCTCGCCGCATCATGCACGAAGAATTCCGTAACGCGCTGGTTAACGCCGCCTCTGCCGACGCTATCGCCAGCCTGCTGCAACATGAACTGGAACTGTAAAAGGAAACATCATGGAACTGTATCTGGACACCGCTAACGTCGCAGAAGTCGAACGTCTGGCACGCATATTCCCGATTGCCGGGGTGACAACTAACCCGAGCATTATCGCTGCCAGCAAGGAGTCCATCTGGGAAGTGCTGCCGCGTCTGCAAAAAGCGATTGGTGATGAGGGCATTCTGTTTGCTCAGACCATGAGCCGCGACGCGCAGGGGATGGTGGAAGAAGCGAAGCGCCTGCGCGACGCTATTCCGGGTATTGTGGTGAAAATCCCGGTGACTTCCGAAGGTCTGGCAGCAATTAAAATACTGAAAAAATAGGGTATTACTACACTTGGCACCGCTGTATATAGCGCCGCAGAAGGGTTATTAGCCGCACTGGCAGGGGCAAAATACGTTGCTCCGTATGTTAACCGCGTAGATGCCCAGGGCGGGGACGGCATTCGTACGGTTCAGGAGCTGCAAACGCTGTTAGAAATGCACGCGCCAGAAAGCATGGTGCTGGCAGCCAGCTTTAAAACGCCGCGTCAGGCGCTGGACTGTTTACTGGCAGGATGTGAATCCATCACCCTGCCCTTAGATGTAGCGCAACAAATGCTCAACACCCCTGCGGTAGAGTCAGCTATAGAGAAGTTCGAACACGACTGGAATGCCGCATTTGGCACTACTCATCTCTAAAGGAGCAATTATGGACCGCATTATTCAATCACCGGGTAAATACATCCAGGGCGCTGATGTGATTAATCGTCTGGGCGAATACCTGAAGCCGCTGGCAGAACGCTGGTTAGTGGTGGGTGACAAATTTGTTTTAGTTTTTGCTCAATCCACTGTCGAGAAAAGCTTTAAAGATGCTGGACTGGTAGTAGAAATTACGCCGTTTGGCGGTGAATGTTCGCAAAATGAGATCGACCGTCTGCGTGGCATCGCGGAGACTGCGCAGTGTGGCGCAATTCTCGGTATCGGTGGCGGAAAAACCCTCGATACTGCCAAAGCACTGGCACATTTCATGGGTGTTCCGGTAGCGATCGCACCGACTATCGCCTCGACCGATGCACCGTGCAGCGCATTGTCTGTTATCTACACCGATGAGGGTGAGTTTGACCGCTATCTGCTGTTGCCAAATAACCCGAATATGGTCATTGTCGACACCAAAATCGTCGCGGGCGCACCTGCACGTCTGTTAGCAGCGGGTATCGGCGATGCGCTGGCAACCTGGTTTGAAGCGCGTGCTTGCTCTCGTAGCGGCGCGACCACCATGGCGGGCGGCAAGTGCACCCAGGCGGCGCTGGCACTGGCTGAACTGTGCTACAACACCCTGCTGGAAGAAGGCGAAAAAGCGATGCTTGCCGCCGAACAGCATGTAGTAACCCCGGCGCTGGAGCGCGTGATTGAAGCGAACACCTATTTGAGCGGCGTTGGTTTTGAAAGCGGCGGCTGGCGGCGGCTCACGCGGTGCATAACGGCCTGACCGCTATCCCGGACGCGCATCACTATTATCACGGTGAAAAGTGGCATTTGGTACGCTGACGCAGCTGGTACTGGAAAACGCGCCGGTGGAGGAAATCGAAACCGTAGCTGCACTTAGCCATGCGGTAGGTTTGCCAATAACTCTCGCTCAACTGGATATTAAAGAAGATGTCCCGGCGAAAATGCGCATTGTTGCAAAAGCATCTTGTGCAGAAGGTGAAACCATCCACAACATGCCTGGCGGCGCGACGCCAGATCAGGTTTACGCCGCACTGCTGGTAGCTGACCAGTACGGTCAGCGTTTCCTGCAAGAGTGGGAATAACCTACTCCAAACTCCCGGCTTGTCCGGGAGTTTGAACGCAAAATTGCCTGATGCGCTACGCTTATCAGGCCTACGCAATCTCTGCAATATATTGAATTTGCGTGCTTTTGTAGGCCGGATAAGGCGTTCACTCCGCATCCGGCACTCTGTGCCAGTAATCTGAAACTCCCACGTTGTTCAGGAGTTTTTTATCCGCTTCTGGACATTTTCTCCACAGAACAATCGTTAGCCCGGAAGGTCGAATCTGTGACTCTTATTTTCACGGACGAACCAGATGAAAGCTTCACTGGCGCTGCTCAGCCTGCTAACGGCATTTACCAGCCACTCCTTAAAATCTCCCGCCGTTCCACCAACCGTGGTACAAATCCAGGCCAATACCAACCTTGCCATCGCAGACGGTGCCAGACAGCAAATTGGCAGCACGCTATTTTACGATCGCAGCTTACCTATCCTGGCGGTGATGTTCCGCAAGAACGCGGTGTATGTTCCGATATGGTGATCCGCGCATTGCGCAGCCAGAAGGTCGATTTGCAGAAACTGGTTCACGAAGATATGGCGAAGAATTTTGCTGAGTACCCGCAAAAATGGAAGTTAAAGCGCCCGGACAGCAACATCGATCACCGTCGGGTGCCTAATCTGGAAACCTGGTTTAGCCGCCACAACAAAACACGCCCCATCAGTAAAAATGCCGGTGACTATCAAGCGGGCGATATTGTCTCCTGGCGATTAGATAACGGGCTGGCGCATATTGGGGTGGCGTCAGATGGCTTCGCCCGCGACGGTACGCCGCTGGTGATACATAACATTGGCGCAGGCGCGCAGGAAGAAGATGTGCTGTTTAGCTGGCGGATGGTGGGGCATTATCGTTATTTTGTTAAATAAGAGATCGCCCCACATGAAGAAAAAATTCAGATGCTTTTTACACTGACAGCTTCTTTTTTCTTACGGCTCACCAGCGCCAGTGCCAGCACAATCAGCACAATACCGCTACCTTCAACGGCCCCCGGATTCTCACCGAGCAGCCACCAGGAAAAGAGTACGCCACAAACGGGAACGGCCAGTGTGCTTAAGCTGGCAATACTGGCAGGCAAGTTTTTCAGCACAAACAGCCATAAGCTCCACGCTAGCGCCGTCGCCAGAATCGCACTGTAGGCCAGCGCCCAGAACACGGTGGGCTGCCAGTCAATTTCACGTTGCGGCACCAGTAAAGCGACCACACTCATCACCAGCGCCGCATACAGCATCTGCCAGGATGTTAACGATAATAAATCCACGCGCGGATGACGGGCGTATAGGCGTTTAGCAACAATCGCGCTCGCCCCCCAACTAACACCGGAGAGGATTGCCAGCATGGCACTTTTCATCGAAGAGAAATCGAGTTGCCACGGCTGCAACACCAAAAATAAGCCGAAAGCGGCAATCAGAATCGCGAAATATTGCCCACGTCGCAGGCGTTCACCGAGAAACAACGCGGCGAAAATCACCACCCAGAACGGCATGGTATAGCTCAGGATCGCCACCTTCCCCGCACCTCCGCTGACCAACGCCCACTGCGCCAGACCAACCATCCCGCAGGTTTGTAACAGGGCAATGGCTAAGGTGTATTTAAACGGCGTCGGGCGCATTCCGCGACCACGTAATAAAAGGACGATGAATAAAACGAGAGCGCCGAAAATGCAGCGTAAGGCGGTAAAGTCGAAGGCACCGATGTAACTGGTGACTTGCTTCATGAAAATCCAGCTATAACTCCAGATAAGTGTGAGCACAACCAAGCCACTGATTGCCAGTGGGTTGCTCTTTCCTGCGGCAGACATGAGAGATCCAGTGTGTAGTTTTCCTGTGGACACTATACGCCGGTAAAGAAACTTCAGCGACTGCCTGAAAGACAGTCGCTGAAGAAGGTCAGATTACAGCAGGTCGAAACGGTCGAGGTTCATCACTTTCACCCATGCCGCTACGAAGTCTTTAACAAACTTCTCGTGGGCATCGCTGCTGGCGTAAACTTCCGCTACTGCACGCAGGACAGAGTTAGAACCAAATACCAGATCCGCACGGCTGGCTGTGTATTTCACTTCGCCGGTTTCGCGGTCACGTCCTTCGAACAGCTCTTTCGATTCGTCAGTCGCTTTCCACTCGTAACGCATATCCAGCAAGTTCACGAAGAAGTCATTGCTCAATACGCCAACGCGGTCAGTGAAGACGCCGTTTTTGCTGCCATCGAAGTTGGCACCCAGTACACGCATCCCGCCCACCAGCGCAGTCATTTCCGGCGCGGTCAGCGTCAGTTGCTGTGCTTTGTCGATCAGCAGTGACTCGGTGGTGGAAACGTCCAGACGAGCGCGATAGTTACGGAAACCGTCAGCAATTGGCTCCAGCAGCTCAAACATCTCAATGTCAGTCTGATCCTGACGCGCATCAACGCGACCCGGCGCAAACGGTACATGAATGCTCAAACCTGCGGCGCTTGCGGCTTTCTCAACACCAACCACACCAGCCAGCACGATGATATCCGCCAGCGAGGCTTTACCAGACTCTTTCTGGATTTTCTCCAGAACAGGCAGAGCACGAACGGCTGCGGCGTTCACATCCCAGTCGCGCTGCGGCATTAATGCCAGACGCGCACCGTTGGCACCACCGCGTTTGTCGCCACCACGGAAGGTAGAAGCAGATGCCCAGGCCACCGATACCAGCTCACTAACAGACAGACCAGAATCCGCAATCGCGAATTTCAGATCGATAATGTCCTGCTCGGTCGGGTTGTAGATCGGCTGCGGCAGCGGATCTTGCCAGATCAGATCTTCTTTCGGCACTTCCGGCCCGATGTAGCGAGATTTCGGCCCCATATCCCTGTGCGTCAGTTTGAACCAGGCACGGGCAAAGGCTTCGTTGAACGCCTGCGGATCGTTGAGGAAACGACGAGAGATCTTCTCGAACTCAGGATCAAAACGCAGCGTCAGGTCGGTCACCAGCATTGTCGGTTTACGTTTCTTCGACGGATCGAACGGATCCGGGATAATTTCCGGTGCGTCTACCGCTTCGAACTGGATTGCTCCAGCCGGACTGCGGGTCTGTACCCACTCATACTTGAACAGATTCTCGAAGAAATAGTTGCTCCACTGGATCGGCGTCTGGGTCCAGACTACTTCCAGACCAGAGGTAATGGCATCTGCGCCAACGCCGCTGCCGTAAGTGCTCGCCCAGCCTAAACCTTGTTCTTCAATCGGTGCAGCTTCTGGATCAGGACCTACGTTTGATGTCGGACCGGCACCGTGGGTTTTACCCAGCGTATGACCACCCGCAATCAGCGCCACGGTTTCTTCGTCGTTCATGCCCATGTTGCCGAAGGTCGCGCGGATAGCTGCTGCCGCAGAAAGCGGTTCGCCGCTGTGATCCGGGCCTTCCGGGTTAACGTAAATCAGGCCCATCTCGGTTGCACCCAGCGGTGCTTTCGCCAGCGCTTCCGGATGACGGTGAGTCAGCCAGGCTTTTTCATCACCCCAGTTAACATCCAGATCCGGTTCCCAGACGTCTTCACGACCGGCACCAAAACCGAAGGTACGGAAGCCGGAGTTTTCCAGCGCCACGTTACCTGCGAGGATAAACAGGTCGGCCCAGGAGATTTTCTGACCATATTTCTGTTTGATTGGCCACAACAGGCGACGCGCTTTATCGAGGCTTACGTTATCCGGCCAGGAGTTCAGCGGTGCAAAACGTTGCTGACCACGACCCGCGCCGCCGCGTCCATCGATTGAACGGTAAGTACCTGCGCCGTGCCAAGCCATACGAATAAACAGACCGGCGTAGCTGCCCCAGTCGGCTGGCCACCACGGCTGAGATTCTGTCAGCAGGGCTTTCAGATCTTTTTTCAGGCCGTAGTAATCTAATTTGCTGAATTCTTTGCGGTAGTCAAAGTCCTCACCCAGCGGGTTAGAACGATTAGAATGTTGGTTTAACAGGTCAACACGGAGTTGATTTGGCCACCAGTCGCGAGTGGTTGTGCCCGCCCCCGCGCTCTGGTCGTGACCGCCCTGATGGAACGGGCATTTGCCAGTGGCTGTGGTGTTATGGATATCGTCTGACGTGCTCATCAATGTGCTCCCCTCTACAGTGTTACCGTTACGATACACAGCGTTAGAGAGAAGTTATAATTGAATTAATCCACGGATGCGATAGTTGAGATCTTACATATTGTTGGTTAAAGAGATGTAGATCAAATTGATCGTAATTAAGCTTTTTTGATTATGTCCGAATTCGGACAAATGCTTTATAAAAAAGGGTTTTAGCTTCATATCCTTCAAGTAATGAGGGAGAAAACAAGGCTGACAACCTTATTTTCCCGCCCTCATTTCGAGGCAGCATTTTGTGCTCTGTTTAAAATTTGTGATCACTGTGTGATTTTCACAAAAGCCACACTATTTATAAACCAGGTCGAACACCCAGCGTATGGCAAATCGCGTAACTCATTTCAGCGCGGTTAAGCGTATAGAAGTGGAAATCTTTCACTCCTTCACGGCTTAAAATCTTCACCATATCCATGGCAATATTCGCGCCCACCAGTTTGCGGGTTTCGGCATCGTCATCCAGCCCGTCAAACATTTGCGCCATCCACGCCGGAATACGCACGTTGGTCATGTCGGCAAATTTCTTCGCCTGTTTAAAGTTAGATACCGGCAAAATGCCCGGGATGATTTCCACATCAATGCCCGCCGATACACAGCGGTCACGAAAACGCAGGTAGCTTTCGACATCGAAGAAGAACTGAGTAATCGCGCGGTTGGCTCCGGCATCCACTTTGCGTTTCAGATTAAGCAAATCCGCCTGAGCGCTTTTTGCTTCCGGGTGAACTTCCGGATACGCCGCCACGGATATATCGAAATCTGCCACTTCTTTTAACAGCGTCACCAGGTCAGAAGCATACATTTCTGGCTTACCACTTCCCGGCGGCAGATCGCCACGCAGTGCCACGATATGACGAATACCGTTATTCCAGTAGTCGCGTGCAATGGTGCGCAGCTCGTCGGGCGTCGCATCAATGCAAGTAAGATGCGGTGCCGCTTCCAGACCAGTGCGATCTTTAATGCCTTTAATAATGCTGTGCGTACGGTCGCGCTCGCCGGAGTTCGCGCCATAGGTCACCGATACAAACTTCGGTTTCAGGCTGCTAAGGCGATCGATGGAGTTCCACAGGGTCTGCTCCATTTCACTGGTACGCGGCGGGAAAAACTCGAACGAAACGTTAATCTGCCCCTGGACTTCTGCCAGGCTCTGATTCAGGGCATCCCGCTGGCTGGCGTGAAAAAAGCTCATACCTTACCTCATCAATCGCTTGTAGTTATATGTTGTGTTGTGCACATCTATCCATTTAGACGTCCAGATGTAAAGATGAAGGAAAAGCCGAAGGGCGTCAACCGAAAAATGACCAATGATGGTGAGGAAAAATCAGGGAAGATGAAAAAACTTCAGGATGGTAAGAAAAAGAAAATCCGATATGCAAAGCAAACCGGACTGCAAATATAAACTAACCATGTACTTATTGCTTCTTGCCGGATTCGTCGTAAACGCTTCATCCGGCCTAATTCTATGATAATTCAATATATTTCATTAGAAACCATAGACCCGAAAACATGAGTACCGGGCATTATTAAATTTCTGAAATTACAACAACTGTGCCAGCCGGTTGATATCCGACTGAATCGCCCCGGCGGTGACGTCGCGCCCAGCGCCAGGCCCACGGATCACCAGCGGATTATCGCGGTACCAGCGGCTTTCGATGGCAAAGACGTTATCGCATGGCAGCAGTGATGCCAGCGGATAGTCTTCACGCACCGCCTCCACGCCCACACGCGCTTTGCCGTTGGCATCGAAACGCGCCACGTAGCGCAGCACCAGCCCCATTTCGCGGGCCGCTTCCAGCCGTTGCACCATCTGCTCGTTAAGTTCATCGCCATTTTCAAAGAAATGGTCGATGCTGCCGCCTTCGCAATGAGCAGGCACCAGCGATTCCACACGTACCTGGTCCGGTTCAATGTTGTAACCCGCTTCACGCGCCAGAATCACCAGCTTGCGCATTACGTCTTTGCCGGAGAGGTCGTCACGCGGATCAGGCTCGGTTAAGCCCTGCTGCCACGCCTGATCCACCAGCTCGGTAAACGGCACGCTACCGTCGAATTGCAGGAACAGCCAGGAGAGCGTGCCGGAGAAGATCCCACTGATCGACAAAATGGTATCGCCGCTGTCGATCAGATCGCGCACGGTATGGTTGATCGGCAAGCCCGCACCAACGGTGGCGTTGTATAGCCAGTGACGCCCGGTTTTTTCGAAGGCGTCGTGGATCTGGCGATATTTATTGCTGTCGCTTGCTCCCGCCAGTTTGTTGGCACTGATGACGTGGAAACCGTGGCTGGCGAAATCGAGATACTGATCAGCAAGCTGCTGGCTGGCGGTAACGTCCAACACCACTAAATCATCATACGGATGGGCGCGCATCCACAGGAAAAGCGACTCTTCATCCTGCTCGACCGCTTCATCGTTGAAGAAGGCTAACGCGCGGCTGGCGTCCAGCCCGTCATAACTCAACAGACTGCGGCGGCTGTCCACCACGCCTGCCAGCACAAATTCAAAGCCGGTACGCGCCGAAAGCGTGCTCTGCTCGCGGGCGAACAGTTCCAGCCAGCGAGAGCCGATATTGCCTTTGCCGAACAATACCAGGCCGATGCGTTTTTCTGCGCGGAAGACGGACTGATGCAGCCCCTGAATCAGGCTTTCGGTCGGGCCGGTGCGCAGTACTGCCACCAGACTGATGCCGTCATCGGACTGCCACGTAAACTCGACCGGCTGGCCTTTCAGTTGCTGCCAGAAGCGGTGGCAATGCAGCGGGTTACGGGTGACACCCGCCCCGACCATCGCCACCAGCGCCAGCCCCTGACGCAGGCGCAGTTCTCCAGGTAATCCCGCTTCGTCGAGGATTTTCAGCGCACTGTCGGCCACTTCTGAGGTGTAGCAAAATTGCAACAACTGGCGATCGTTATGCACGCCAACCGCCAGTGGACGCACCTGGGCACGTTTCAGGATCTGGTCGATCTCTTTATGCGCCAGTTTGAAATCCTGACTGGCGGGCACCTGAAACTCAATCAAACAGACATCATCGTGGCTGGTGACAATACGCGCACCAGTACCGGAGGCCAGCACGCGTTCAATGCGCGTGGAACCTTGATCCGGCGTGTAGCTACAGCGCAGCTGCAGGTCGATTTCGCTGCCAGAAACTGGCTGTAAAGTACGGGCGTGAAGAACGGGAGCCGCCAGACGCGCCAGTTCGCTGGCCTCATCCAGACGCAGCAACGGCAGCAGGCAGGCATCTTTCACTTTACGCGGGTCGGCACTGTATACCCCGGCGACGTCGCTCCAGATGGTTACACGAGAAACACCCGCCAGCGCACCGATTTGTGTCGCGGAATAGTCGGAACCGTTACGCCCCAGCAACACCGTTTCACCGGCGTTGTTACGGCTGATAAACCCGGTCACCACCAGACGTTTGCTCGGATGTTGTACCAGTAGCTGTTGCAGCAACGGGTAAGAAAGCCCTTCATCAACCTGCGGTTGCGCAGCGCGTTCAGCGCGTAAAAACTCACGGGCATCAAGCCAGGCCGCTGGCAGCCCTTGTTGATTAAGTACCGCAGACATCAGGCGCGCCGACCACACTTCACCGTGGCCCACCACTTCCGCATACACCGCATCGTTAATACCACTGTCGAGCAACGCCGCCAGGCGCTCAAGATCGCTGACAAAAGCGCTAATGAGGCTATCGGCTTCTTCAGCGGGTAGCAGACCGCTAATCAGATCGCACTGATAGCGACGCAGCGTTTGTTGAACCTGATGCGCAGAGAGACGATCGGTCTGGCTTAGTTTCAACCAGTTAATCAACTGGTTAGTGGTGCTACCGGCGGCGGAAACCACCATCATATCGTCAGGCTGAGAGAACTCCGCCATAATGCCCGCGACACGCAAATAACACTTCACATCAGCCAGACTACTGCCACCAAATTTATGCAGCTGACGACCTTTCGCCCCTGCCTGCGCAATCACACTCATTTTTACCCCTTGTTTGCAGCCCGGAAGCCATTTTCCAGGTCGGCAATTAAATCTTCGCCATCTTCAATACCGGTGGAGATACGCAGCAGCGTCTCGGAGATCCCGGCGGCAGCACGCGCTTCTGGTGCCATGCCTGCATGTGTCATGGTTGCGGCGTGAGAGATTAAACTTTCCACTCCCCCTAATGATTCCGCCAGCGTAAACAACGACAGCCCGCCCAGGAAACGACACAGCGTCTGCTCATCGCCATCCAGTTCAAAACTCAACATTGCGCCAAAGCCTTTTTGCTGACGCGCGGCAATTTCATGCCCCTGATTTTCCGGCAGCGACGGGTGATACAGTTTTTTCACCAACGGCTGGGTTTGCAGATATTTCACAATCGCCTGCGCGTTGCGCTGCGCCAGCTCCATACGCGGCACCAGCGTTCGCAACCCGCGTAGCAGCAGATAGCTGTCAAACGCGCCGCCCGTCACGCCAATATTGTTTGCCCACCAGGCAAGTTCAGTGACAACGTCCGGGTCTTTAGCAATCACCACGCCAGCCACCACGTCAGAGTGACCGTTCAGATATTTCGTACATGAATGCAACACCAGATCGGCACCCAATGCCAGCGGATTTTGTAATGCCGGGCTTAAGAAGGTGTTATCCACCACGCTCACCGCCCCGACTTCCCTTGCCAGATGGCAGATTTTCGCAATATCCACGACGCGTAACAATGGATTACTTGGGCTTTCTACCAGTACCAGTTTGGGTTTTTCTGCCAGCGCTGCCCGTAATGCCTGTTCATCGCCTTGATCAACAAACAACACGCGATAGCAACCGCGTTTCGCCAGACTGTCGAACAGGCGATAGCTACCGCCGTAGCAGTCGTGCGGCGCAACCAGCAGATCGCCAGGTTTCAAAAAGACGGTCGTTACCAGGTGAATCGCGGACATGCCGGTATTAGTAAGTACTGCGCCAGCACCGCCTTCCAGTTCTGCCAGCGCACGCTGAACCACATCGCGCGTTGGGTTGCCGCGACGCGAGTAATCATGCGCGCGCGGTTCATTAAATCCGGTAAAGTTATAGGTGCTGGAAAGATAGATGGGAGGGACAACGCAACCATACTGTTCGTCGTCATTTAACCCGCTACGCACTGCGATGGTGGCCTGTTTACGCGTCATGTGATGAAGTTTCCTGGGCTTTGTCGGTGAAATGTCAGGCACCAGAGTAAACATTGTGTTAATGGACGTCAATACATCTGGACATCTAAACTTCTTTGCGTATAGATTGAGCAAATCCCAAATAGCCGTTAAAATTATATGCATTATCACGCCGACAGGTGCATTACACGATGTCACGGTAACGCCTGTACGGTAAACTATGCGGGTTTACGGTCAGTACCCACATAAATTGTGGGGTCTGGTCTCAATTTATTGACGAAGAGGATTAAGTATCTCATGGCTGAATGGAGCGGCGAATATATCAGCCCATACGCTGAGCACGGCAAGAAGAGTGAACAAGTCAAAAAGATTACGGTTTCCATTCCTCTTAAGGTGTTAAAAATCCTCACCGATGAACGCACGCGTCGTCAGGTGAACAACCTGCGTCACGCTACCAACAGCGAGCTGCTGTGCGAAGCGTTTCTGCATGCCTTTACCGGGCAACCTTTGCCGGATGATGCCGATCTGCGTAAAGAGCGCAGCGACGAAATCCCGGAAGCGGCAAAAGAGATCATGCGTGAGATGGGGATTAACCCGGAGACGTGGGAATACTAAAGCGGAAAAGAGCGGCGCGGAGTGGAATCGCCTGATGCACTACGCTTATCAGGCCTACGTCATATTGCAATTTATTGAATTTGCACGAACTTGTAGGCCGGATAAGGCGTTCACGCCGCATCCGGCATAAACAACGAGCACGTTGTCTGCGACCCACCGCTTTTTATACATGGACGTTTAACTATGAAAAACAGGCTGCTGATCCTCAGCCTGCTGGTTTCTGTACCTGCCTTTGCCTGGCAGCCGCAAACTGGCGACATCATCTTTCAAATCTCTCGCTCATCGCAAAGTAAAGCGATCCAACTGGCAACCCATTCCGATTACAGCCACACCGGTATGCTGGTGATGCGTAACAAAAAGCCCTACGTTTTTGAAGCGGTCGGCCCGGTGAAATACACCCCGCTCAAGCAGTGGATTGCCCATGGTGAAAAGGGCAACTACGTTGTTCGCCGCGTTGAAGGCGGACTGAGTGTTGAACAACAGCAAAAACTGACGCAAACGGCAAAACGTTATCTCGGTAAACCGTATGATTTCAGCTTCTCATGGAGCGACGATCGCCAGTACTGTTCGGAAGTGGTGTGGAAGGTTTACCAGAACGCGCTGGGAATGCGCGTGGGCGAACAGCAGAAGTTGAAAGAGTTTGATCTCAGCAACCCGCTGGTCCAGGCGAAGCTCAAAGAACGCTACGGTAAAAATATTCCGCTTGAGGAAACGGTAGTTTCACCACAAGCCGTTTTCGACGCGCCACAACTCACCACGGTTGCCAAAGAGTGGCCGCTGTTTTCGTGGTGATACGACCAAAATTCAGGCACAAAAAAAGCGCCGTGCGGCGCTTTTTTCGGAAATCCGGTCTTATTTGCTGCCCGGGATGTTGAAACGCTTGTTGAAGCGGTCAACACGGCCACCGGTAGCAACATCACGCTGTTTGCCAGTGAAGAACGGGTGGCACTTGCTGCACACGTCGAGGTTCAGGTCATGACCAACGGTGGAGCGGATTTTTATTACGTTACCGCAAGAGCAGCTAGCAGTAATTTCTTCGTATTTCGGGTGAATATCTTTTTTCATGGGAAAACCTCGGTTTAAGGCCGCGTCGCTCTTCCAGCCCTAACGCCAGACACCACGCGATGTTAAAAGTATAGCTTCAATACGATCATTTCGTACGAAGGCGCGAAATCATACAGAAATTAACCAGCGTATGCAAACTGATCCGCACTCTTCTACGGCAATGTGTATACTAACCCACCGAATTTCAAGTCAGGATGATGCTATGCCCGTTGCCCACGTTGCCTTGCCCGTTCCGCTTCCTCGTACCTTTGACTATCTGCTGCCAGAAGGCATGACGGTTAAAGCTGGGTGTCGCGTGCGCGTGCCGTTTGGCAAACAGCAGGAGCGCATCGGGATTGTGGTATCAGTTAGCGATGCCAGCGAACTGCCGCTCACTGAGCTAAAAGCGGTAGTCGAAGTGCTGGATGGTGAGCCGGTGTTTACTCACTCCGTCTGGCGATTGCTGCTATGGGCGGCAGATTACTATCATCATCCGATTGGCGATGTGCTGTTTCATGCCTTGCCGATTTTACTACGCCAGGGGCGGCCTGCGGCGAACGCGCCGATGTGGTACTGGTTTGCCACTGAACAAGGTCAGGCGGTGGATCTGAACAGCCTGAAACGCTCACCCAAGCAACAACAGGCGCTGGCAGCGTTACGGCAAGGCAAAATCTGGCGCGACCAGGTTGCCACGCTCGAATTTAATGATGCCGCGTTGCAGGCGCTGCGCAAAAAAGGTCTGTGTGATTTAGCAAGTGAAACACCAGAGTTTAGCGACTGGCGAACGAACTATGCCGTTTCTGGTGAGCGGTTGCGATTGAATACCGAACAGGCCACCGCCGTTGGCGCAATTCATAGCGCGGCAGATACTTTTTCTGCCTGGCTGCTGGCGGGCGTTACCGGTTCCGGTAAAACGGAGGTTTATCTCAGTGTACTGGAAAACGTGCTCGCTCAGGGCAAACAGGCGCTGGTGATGGTGCCGGAAATCGGCCTGACACCGCAAACTATCGCCCGTTTTCGTGAACGGTTTAATGCGCCCGTGGAAGTTCTGCATTCCGGTCTGAACGACAGCGAGCGTCTTTCGGCGTGGCTGAAAGCGAAAAATGGCGAGGCGGCGATTGTGATCGGCACCCGCTCCGCGCTGTTTACGCCGTTTAAAAATCTCGGCGTGATTGTCATTGACGAAGAGCACGACAGTTCCTACAAGCAGCAGGAAGGCTGGCGCTATCATGCCCGCGACCTGGCGGTGTATCGTGCGCATAGCGAGCAAATCCCGATTATTCTTGGCTCCGCAACGCCCGCGCTGGAAACGTTGTGCAACGTCCAGCAGAAAAAATACCGCCTGCTGCGCCTGACGCGCCGGGCGGGGAATGCGCGTCCGGCAATTCAACACGTGCTGGATTTAAAAGGTCAGAAGGTGCAGGCAGGTCTGGCTCCGGCGTTAATCACCCGTATGCGCCAGCATTTACAGGCCAACAATCAGGTTATCCTCTTTCTTAACCGCCGTGGCTTTGCGCCTGCGCTACTGTGCCACGACTGCGGCTGGATTGCCGAATGCCCACGTTGCGATCACTACTACACGCTGCATCAGGCGCAACAGCATTTGCGCTGTCACCACTGTGACAGTCAGCGTCCGGTGCCGCGCCAGTGCCCTTCCTGCGGTTCCACGCACCTGGTACCCGTGGGGCTGGGCACCGAACAGCTTGAACAGACGCTTGCGCCGCTGTTCCCTGATGTGCCCATTTCTCGTATCGACCGCGATACCACCAGCCGCAAAGGGGCGCTGGAACAGCAACTGGCGGAAGTACATCGCGGCGGTGCGAGGATTTTGATCGGCACACAAATGCTGGCGAAAGGTCACCACTTTCCGGATGTGACGCTGGTGGCGTTACTGGATGTGGACGGCGCGCTGTTTTCTGCCGATTTTCGCTCGGCAGAGCGTTTCGCTCAGCTTTACACCCAGGTCGCTGGTCGTGCCGGGCGTGCGGGTAAACAAGGCGAAGTGGTGCTGCAAACGCACCATCCGGAACATCCTCTGTTGCAAACGTTGCTCTATAAAGGCTACGATGCCTTTGCCGAACAGGCGCTGGCTGAGCGACGGATGATGCAACTGCCGCCATGGACCAGCCATGTGATTGTGCGTGCGGAAGATCATAACAATCAGCATGCGCCGCTGTTCCTGCAACAACTGCGTAATCTGATCCTCTCCAGCCCGCTGGCAGACGACAAACTGTGGGTTCTCGGTCCGGTTCCGGCACTGGCACCTAAACGTGGCGGTCGCTGGCGCTGGCAGATATTGTTGCAGCACCCTTCCCGCGTGCGCTTGCAACACATCATTAGTGGTACGCTGGCGCTCATCAATACAATACCGGATTCCCGCAAGGTGAAATGGGTACTGGATGTTGATCCGATTGAGGGTTAAACCGCTTACGATGCGAGGCGGATCGAAAAATTCAATATTCATCACACTTTTCATGAAAATTCTGTAACCGTTTTCACGCGCTATCTGCTAAAAATGTTGCCGATGTGAAGTAAACATGGATGTAGTACGCCTGACGTGCCAGGCGAGGAGTGAGTGTGAAAGCGAAGAAGCAGGAAACTGCCGCGACCATGAAAGACGTTGCCCTCAAGGCAAAAGTCTCTACAGCGACTGTCTCCCGAGCATTAATGAATCCCGATAAAGTCTCCCAGGCCACCCGTAATCGGGTTGAAAAAGCGGCCCGGGAAGTGGGTTATTTACCGCAGCCTATGGGGCGCAACGTCAAGCGTAATGAATCCCGCACCATTCTGGTGATTGTCCCGGATATCTGCGATCCCTTCTTTAGCGAAATTATTCGCGGTATCGAAGTTACGGCGGCAAATCACGGATATCTGGTGCTGATTGGCGACTGTGCGCATCAAAATCAGCAGGAAAAAACCTTTATCGATTTGATCATCACCAAGCAAATTGATGGCATGTTGCTGCTGGGTTCAAGGCTGCCGTTTGATGCCAGCATTGAGGAACAGCGTAATCTGCCGCCGATGGTGATGGCGAACGAATTTGCACCGGAACTGGAGCTGCCTACCGTTCATATCGACAATCTGACCGCCGCATTTGATGCAGTAAATTATTTATATGAGCAAGGGCATAAACGGATTGGCTGTATAGCCGGTCCCGAAGAGATGCCACTGTGTCACTACCGCCTGCAAGGCTATGTTCAGGCGCTGCGTCGCTGCGGAATTATGGTTGATCCACAATACATCGCCCGTGGCGACTTCACCTTCGAAGCCGGAAGCAAAGCAATGCAACAGCTGCTTGATCTTCCACAACCGCCTACTGCAGTCTTCTGCCATAGCGATGTGATGGCGCTCGGCGCACTTTCTCAGGCAAAACGCCAGGGGCTGAAAGTCCCGGAAGACCTTTCCATAATCGGTTTTGATAACATCGACCTGACGCAATTTTGTGATCCGCCGCTGACAACCATCGCGCAGCCGCGTTACGAAATCGGTCGGGAAGCTATGCTGTTATTGCTTGATCAAATGCAGGGGCAACACGTTGGCAGTGGCTCTCGTTTAATGGACTGCGAACTTATCATCCGGGGATCAACACGCGCGTTACCTTAAAGTAAACCTTTAAGACTGCCGTGACTGGTCAAAGGCCCGCCGCTTAAGTAACATGGCGGGCTGACGAACGAATAAATACAGCGAAACGATAGTGGCACAACGAGATTATGTACGCCGCAGCCAACCGGCACCTTCGCGGCGAAAAAAGAGCACCTCACGGAAAAAGCAACGAAATCTGCCTGCGGTTTCTCCCGCTATGGTCGCTATTGCTGCCGCCGTTCTTGTGACCTTTATCGGTGGTCTGTACTTCATTACGCATCACAAGAAAGAAGAGTCCGAGACGCTGCAAAGCCAGAAAGTGACCGGAAACGGACTACCACCAAAACCAGAAGAACGCTGGCGCTACATTAAAGAGCTGGAAAGTCGCCAGCCGGGTGTGCGTGCGCCCACAGAACCTTCTGCCGGTGGTGAAGTGAAAACGCCGGAGCAACTGACACCAGAACAACGTCAGCTTCTTGAACAAATGCAGGCTGATATGCGCCAGCAGCCAACGCAGCTGGTTGAGGTTCCGTGGAATGAACAGACGCCGGAACAGCGTCAGCAAACGCTACAACGCCAGCGTCAGGCGCAGCAATTAGCGGAGCAGCAACGCCTGGCTCAGCAGTCGCGTACGACTGAACAAAGCTGGCAGCAGCAGACGCGTACGTCGCAAGCCGCGCCGGTACAGGCGCAACCGCGCCAGTCTAAACCAGCTTCTACTCAGCAGCCGTACCAGGATCTGCTGCAAACCCCTGCGCACACGACCGCGCAGTCGAAGCCGCAGCAAGCTGCGCCGGTTGCTCGTGCCGCTGACGCGCCAAAACCGACGGCGGAGAAAAAAGACGAACGCCGCTGGATGGTGCAGTGCGGTTCGTTCAGAGGCGCGGAACAGGCAGAGACGGTACGTGCTCAGCTGGCGTTCGAAGGATTTGACTCGAAAATCACCACCAACAATGGCTGGAATCGTGTGGTCATTGGCCCGGTGAAAGGCAAAGAGAACGCAGACAGCACCCTCAATCGGTTGAAGATGGCGGGTCATACAAACTGCATTCGGCTCGCCGCCGGGGGTTGAAACCCTCAAAATCCCCCCCATCTATAATTGCATTATGCCCCGTACTTTTGTACGGGGTTTGTACTCTGTATTCGTAACCAAGGGGTCAGCTCGTGACAACTATAGTAAGCGTACGCCGTAACGGCCATGTGGTCATCGCTGGTGATGGTCAGGCCACGTTGGGCAATACCGTAATGAAAGGCAACGTGAAAAAGGTCCGCCGTCTGTACAACGACAAAGTCATCGCGGGCTTTGCGGGCGGTACTGCGGATGCTTTTACGCTGTTCGAACTGTTTGAACGTAAACTGGAAATGCATCAGGGCCATCTGGTTAAAGCCGCCGTTGAGCTGGCAAAAGACTGGCGTACCGATCGCATGCTGCGCAAACTTGAAGCACTGCTGGCAGTCGCGGATGAAACTGCATCGCTTATCATCACCGGTAACGGTGACGTGGTGCAGCCAGAAAACGATCTTATTGCTATCGGCTCCGGCGGCCCTTACGCCCAGGCTGCGGCGCGCGCGCTGTTAGAAAACACTGAACTTAGCGCCCGTGAAATTGCTGAAAAGGCGTTGGATATTGCAGGCGACATTTGCATCTATACCAACCATTTCCACACCATCGAAGAATTAAGCTACAAAGCGTAAGGATCTCCCATGTCTGAAATGACCCCACGCGAAATCGTCAGCGAACTGGATAAGCACATCATCGGCCAGGACAACGCCAAGCGTTCTGTGGCGATTGCTCTGCGTAACCGCTGGCGTCGCATGCAGCTCAACGAAGAGCTGCGCCATGAAGTGACCCCGAAAAATATCCTGATGATCGGCCCGACCGGTGTCGGTAAAACTGAAATCGCCCGTCGTCTGGCTAAGCTGGCGAATGCGCCGTTCATCAAAGTTGAAGCGACCAAATTTACCGAAGTGGGCTACGTCGGTAAGGAAGTTGATTCTATTATTCGCGATCTGACCGATGCCGCCGTGAAAATGGTACGCGTCCAGGCTATCGAGAAAAACCGTTATCGCGCTGAAGAACTGGCAGAAGAACGTATTCTCGACGTGCTGATCCCACCTGCTAAAAACAACTGGGGACAGACTGAACAGCAGCAGGAACCTTCCGCTGCTCGTCAGGCATTCCGCAAAAAACTGCGTGAAGGCCAGCTTGATGACAAAGAAATCGAGATCGATCTTGCCGCAGCACCGATGGGCGTTGAAATTATGGCTCCTCCGGGCATGGAAGAGATGACCAGCCAGCTGCAGTCCATGTTCCAGAACCTGGGCGGCCAGAAGCAAAAAGCGCGTAAGCTGAAAATCAAAGACGCCATGAAGCTGCTGATTGAAGAAGAAGCGGCGAAACTGGTGAACCCGGAAGAGCTGAAGCAAGACGCTATCGACGCTGTTGAGCAGCACGGGATCGTGTTTATCGACGAAATCGACAAAATCTGTAAGCGCGGCGAGTCTTCCGGTCCGGATGTTTCTCGTGAAGGCGTTCAGCGTGACCTGCTGCCGCTGGTAGAAGGTTGCACCGTTTCCACCAAACACGGGATGGTCAAAACTGACCACATTCTGTTTATCGCTTCTGGCGCGTTCCAGATTGCGAAACCGTCTGACCTGATCCCGGAACTGCAAGGTCGGCTGCCAATCCGCGTTGAACTGCAGGCACTGACCACCAGCGACTTCGAGCGTATTCTGACCGAGCCGAATGCCTCTATCACCGTGCAGTACAAAGCACTGATGGCGACTGAAGGCGTAAATATCGAGTTTACCGACTCCGGTATTAAACGCATCGCGGAAGCGGCATGGCAGGTGAACGAATCTACCGAAAACATCGGTGCTCGTCGTTTACACACTGTTCTGGAGCGTTTAATGGAAGAGATTTCCTACGACGCCAGCGATTTAAGCGGTCAAAATATCACTATTGACGCAGATTATGTGAGCAAACATCTGGATGCGTTGGTGGCAGATGAAGATCTGAGCCGTTTTATCCTATAATCGCGTTCAATCATTTTCATCATTGTTTGATGGGGCTGAAAGGCCCCATTTTTATTGGCGCGTATTATGACTGAACAACAAATTAGCCGAACTCAGGCGTGGCTGGAAAGTTTACGACCTAAAACCCTCCCCCTCGCCTTTGCTGCAATTATCGTCGGGACGGCGCTGGCATGGTGGCAAGGTCACTTCGATCCGCTGGTCGCCCTGCTGGCACTAATTACCGCCGGGCTATTACAGATCCTTTCTAACCTCGCCAATGATTACGGCGATGCGGTAAAAGGCAGCGATAAACCTGACCGCATTGGGCCGCTACGCGGCATGCAAAAAGGGGTCATTACCCAGCAAAAGATGAAACGGGCGCTCATTATTACCGTCGTGCTCATCTGTCTCTCCGGGCTGGCACTGGTTGCAGTGGCATGCCATACGCTGGCCGATTTTGTCGGTTTCCTGATTCTTGGCGGGTTGTCGATCATTGCCGCTATCACCTACACCGTGGGCAATCGTCCTTATGGTTATATCGGTCTGGGTGATATTTCCGTACTGGTTTTCTTTGGCTGGTTGAGTGTCATGGGGAGCTGGTATTTACAGGCTCATACATTGATTCCGGCACTGATCCTTCCGGCGACCGCATGCGGCCTGCTGGCAACGGCAGTACTGAATATTAATAACCTGCGTGATATCAATAGCGACCGCGAAAATGGCAAAAACACGCTGGTGGTGCGCTTAGGTGAAGTGAACGCGCGTCGTTATCATGCCTGCCTGCTGATGGGCTCGCTGGTGTGTCTGGCGCTGTTTAATCTCTTTTCGCTGCATAGCCTGTGGGGCTGGCTGTTCCTGCTGGCGGCACCATTACTGGTGAAGCAAGCCCGTTATGTGATGCGGGAAATGGACCCGGTGGCGATGCGACCAATGCTGGAACGTACTGTCAAGGGAGCGTTACTGACTAACCTGCTGTTTGTTTTAGGGATATTCCTAAGCCAGTGGGCAGCATAACTGACAAATATCAATTAACAATTGATGATTTTGCCAACAGCCCACATAGCGCGATATACTGAAAATTCTCGCAGCAACTGAATGTTAAGCCTATGAAATACGATACTTCCGAGCTTTGTGACATCTATCAAGAAGATGTTAACGTCGTGGAACCGCTGTTCTCCAACTTTGGCGGACGGGCGTCGTTTGGCGGACAAATAATCACGGTAAAATGTTTCGAGGACAACGGGTTGCTGTACGATCTGCTCGAACAGAATGGCCGTGGTCGTGTTCTTGTCGTCGATGGCGGTGGTTCTGTTCGTCGCGCACTGGTCGATGCTGAACTGGCGCGTCTGGCAGTACAAAATGAATGGGAAGGTCTGGTCATTTACGGCGCGGTGCGTCAGGTAGATGACCTGGAAGAGTTGGATATCGGCATCCAGGCGATGGCGGCAATTCCGGTTGGTGCCGCTGGCGAAGGCATTGGCGAAAGCGATGTCCGCGTCAATTTTGGCGGTGTCACCTTCTTCTCCGGCGACCATCTTTATGCCGACAATACCGGGATTATTCTTTCAGAAGATCCGCTGGATATTGAATGATAAGAAAGGCACCGCAAGGTGCCTTTTTTCTGCGTTACCTGTTGGCCTACACAGTAAAGAAATTACGCGAAAGATGAAGCGTAATCAGACCTCTTCCATGCGACCCAGCAGGGCCTGCAGACGTTCCTGCCAGCCGTTCTGCTGTTCTTTCAGATGGTTGTTCTCACGCTCCAGCTCTTCGCGCTGATGCTGGGCATTTTGAACTTCCTGCGACAGTGAGTTGTTTTTTTCTTTCAGCTCTTCGATTTCCATCTGCAACAGAGTGATGGTATCAATCGCCTGCTGTACTTTTGCTTCCAGTTTCTCAAACACTTCTAATGACATTGTCATACCTCTCCTGAATTGCAAGGCGTTGATGGATAAAAAATCCTCGTCCCGATTACCGGTGACGCCTTAATAAATACGAGCGCACTTTAGTTAGCTCCGATTGTATGAAGCCGCGCCATCGCTGTCCAGCGGCACGCCTTGCAGATTACGGTTTGCCACACTTTTCATCCTTCTCCTAGTGACATAATCCACATCAATCGAAAATGTTAATAAATTTGTTGCGCGAATGATCTAACAAACATGCATCATGTACAATCAGATGGAATAAATGGCGCGATAACGCTCATTTTATGACGAAGCACACACATTTTAAGTTCGATATTTCTCGTTTTTGCTCGTTAACGATAAGTTAACAGCATGCCTACAAGCATCGTGGAGGTCCGTGACTTTCACGCATACAACAAACATTAACTCTTCAGGATCCGATTATGAGTCAAACATCAACCTTGAAAGGCCAGTGCATTGCTGAATTCCTCGGTACCGGGTTGTTGATTTTTTTCGGTGTGGGTTGCGTTGCAGCACTAAAAGTCGCTGGTGCGTCTTTTGGTCAGTGGGAAATCAGTGTCATTTGGGGACTGGGGGTGGCAATGGCCATCTACCTGACCGCAGGGGTTTCCGGCGCGCATCTTAATCCCGCTGTTACCATTGCATTGTGGCTGTTTGCCTGTTTCGACAAGCGCAAAGTTATTCCTTTTATCGTTTCACAAGTTGCCGGCGCTTTCTGCGCTGCGGCTTTAGTTTACGGGCTTTACTACAATTTATTTTTCGACTTCGAGCAGACTCATCACATTGTTCGCGGCAGCGTTGAAAGTGTTGATCTGGCTGGCACTTTCTCTACTTACCCTAATCCTCATATCAATTTTGTGCAGGCTTTCGCAGTTGAGATGGTGATTACCGCTATTCTGATGGGGCTGATCCTGGCGTTAACGGACGATGGCAACGGTGTACCACGCGGCCCTTTGGCTCCCTTGCTGATTGGTCTACTGATTGCGGTCATTGGCGCATCTATGGGCCCATTGACAGGTTTTGCCATGAACCCAGCGCGTGACTTCGGTCCGAAAGTCTTTGCCTAGCTGGCGGGCTGGGGCAATGTCGCCTTTACCGGCGGCAGAGACATTCCTTACTTCCTGGTGCCGCTTTTCAGCCCTATCGTTGGCGCGATTGTAGGTGCATTTGCCTACCGCAAACTGATTGGTCGCCATTTGCCTTGCGATATCTGTGTTGTGGAAGAAAAGGAAACCACAACTCCTTCAGAACAAAAAGCTTCGCTGTAATATGACTACGGGACAATTAAACATGACTGAAAAAAAATATATCGTTGCGCTCGACCAGGGCACCACCAGCTCCCGCGCGGTCGTAATGGATCACGATGCCAATATCATTAGCGTGTCGCAGCGCGAATTTGAGCAAATCTACCCAAAACCAGGTTGGGTAGAACACGACCCAATGGAAATCTGGGCCACCCAAAGCTCCACGCTGGTAGAAGTGCTGGCGAAAGCCGATATCAGTTCCGATCAAATTGCAGCTATCGGTATTACGAACCAGCGTGAAACCACTATTGTCTGGGAAAAAGAAACCGGCAAGCCTATCTATAACGCCATTGTCTGGCAGTGCCGTCGTACCGCAGAAATCTGCGAGCATTTAAAACGTGACGGTTTAGAAGATTATATCCGCAGCAATACCGGTCTGGTGATTGACCCGTACTTTTCTGGCACCAAAGTGAAGTGGATCCTCGACCATGTGGAAGGCTCTCACGAGCGTGCACGTCGTGGTGAATTGCTGTTTGGTACGGTTGATACGTGGCTTATCTGGAAAATGACTCAGGGCCGTGTCCATGTGACCGATTACACCAACGCCTCTCGTACCATGTTGTTCAACATCCATACCCTGGACTGGGACGACAAAATGCTGGAAGTGCTGGATATTCCGCGCGAGATGCTGCCAGAAGTGCGTCGTTCTTCCGAAGTATACGGTCAGACTAACATTGGCGGCAAAGGCGGCACGCGTATTCCAATCTCCGGGATCGCCGGTGACCAGCAGGCCGCGCTGTTTGGTCAGTTGTGCGTGAAAGAAGGGATGGCGAAGAACACCTATGGCACTGGCTGCTTTATGCTGATGAACACTGGCGAGAAAGCGGTGAAATCAGAAAACGGCCTGCTGACCACCATCGCCTGCGGCCCGACTGGCGAAGTGAACTATGCGTTGGAAGGTGCGGTGTTTATGGCAGGCGCATCCATTCAGTGGCTGCGCGATGAGATGAAGTTGATTAACGACGCCTACGATTCCGAATATTTCGCCACCAAAGTGCAAAACACCAATGGTGTGTATGTGGTTCCGGCATTTACCGGGCTGGGTGCGCCGTACTGGGACCCGTATGCGCGCGGGGCGATTTTCGGTCTGACTCGTGGGGTGAACGCTAACCACATTATACGCGCGACGCTGGAGTCTATTGCTTATCAGACGCGTGACGTGCTGGAAGCGATGCAGGCCGACTCTGGTATCCGTCTGCACGCCCTGCGCGTGGATGGTGGCGCAGTAGCAAACAATTTCCTGATGCAGTTCCAGTCCGATATTCTCGGCACCCGCGTTGAGCGCCCGGAAGTGCGCGAAGTCACCGCATTGGGTGCGGCCTATCTCGCAGGCCTGGCGGTTGGCTTCTGGCAGAACCTCGACGAGCTGCAAGAGAAAGCGGTGATTGAGCGCGAGTTCCGTCCAGGCATCGAAACCACTGAGCGTAATTACCGTTACGCAGGCTGGAAAAAAGCGGTCAAACGCGCGATGGCGTGGGAAGAACACGACGAGTAATGTCAGGCACCTGAATCGATTGCCTGATGCTGATCGCCTGATGCGACGCTTACGCGTCTTATCAGGCCTACGAGCCAATGCCATTTTGTGTAGGCGGGATAAGGCGTTCACGCCGCATCCGGCATCACGCAGACTCTGAAACCGTGCGGGGGCAACCCCGCACACATCAATAATCCCACCCTTCCCCTGTGCTACACTTCGCGCCATTCCTTACTGCTTAGAGTTTGCTATGAGACGAGAACTTGCCATCGAATTTTCCCGCGTCACCGAATCTGCGGCGCTGGCTGGCTACAAATGGTTAGGACGCGGCGATAAAAACACCGCGGACGGCGCGGCGGTAAACGCCATGCGTATTATGCTCAACCAGGTCAACATTGACGGCACCATCGTCATTGGTGAAGGTGAAATCGACGAAGCACCGATGCTCTACATTGGTGAAAAAGTCGGTACTGGTCGCGGCGACGCGGTAGATATTGCTGTTGATCCGATTGAAGGCACGCGCATGACGGCGATGGGCCAGGCTAACGCGCTGGCGGTGCTGGCAGTAGGCGATAAAGGCTGCTTCCTCAATGCGCCGGATATGTATATGGAGAAGCTGATTGTCGGGCCGGGAGCCAAAGGCACCATTGATCTGAACCTGCCGCTGGCGGATAACCTGCGCAATGTAGCGGCGGCGCTCGGCAAACCGTTGAGCGAACTGACGGTAACGATTCTGGCTAAACCACGCCACGATGCCGTTATCGCTGAAATGCAGCAACTCGGCGTACGCGTATTTGCTATTCCGGACGGCGACGTTGCGGCCTCAATTCTCACCTGTATGCCAGACAGCGAAGTTGACGTGCTGTACGGTATTGGTGGCGCGCCGGAAGGCGTGGTTTCTGCGGCGGTGATCCGCGCATTAGATGGCGACATGAACGGTCGTCTGCTGGCGCGTCATGACGTCAAAGGCGACAACGAAGAGAATCGTCGCATTGGCGAGCAGGAGCTGGCACGCTGCAAAGCGATGGGCATCGAAGCCGGTAAAGTATTGCGTCTGGGCGATATGGCGCGCAGCGATAACGTCATCTTCTCTGCCACCGGTATTACCAAAGGCGATCTGCTGGAAGGTATTAGCCGCAAAGGCAATATCGCGACTACCGAAACGCTGCTGATCCGCGGCAAGTCACGCACCATTCGCCGCATTCAGTCCATCCACTATCTGGATCGCAAAGACCCGGAAATGCAGGTGCACATTCTCTGAGTGATTTGATCGATTGAGCCTTCCAGTCCTTCGGGACTGGAATTTTTTTGTTCGGAGAACGAAGATAAGGCAAGTCAATCAAAACAGGAGAAAAACATGGCTGATTGGGTAACAGGCAAAGTCACTAAAGTGCAGAACTGGACCGACGCCCTGTTTAGTCTCACCGTTCACGCCCCCGTGCTTCCGTTTACCGCCGGGCAATTTACCAAGCTTGGCCTTGAAATCGACGGCGAACGCGTCCAGCGCGCCTACTCCTATGTTAACTCGCCCGATAATCCCGATCTGGAGTTTTACCTGGTCACCGTCCCCGATGGCAAATTAAGCCCACGATTGGCGGCACTGAAACCGGGCGATGAAGTGCAGGTGGTTAGCGAAGCAGCTGGCTTCTTTGTTCTGGATGAAGTACCGGACTGCGAAACGCTATGGATGCTGGCAACCGGTACAGCGATTGGCCCTTATTTATCGATTCTGCAACTAGGCAAAGATTTAGATCGCTTCAAAAATCTGGTCCTGGTTCACGCCGCACGTTATGCCGCCGACTTAAGCTATTTGCCACTGATGCAAGAACTGGAAAAACGCTACGAAGGCAAACTGCGCATTCAGACGGTGGTCAGTCGGGAAACGGCAGCGGGGTCGCTCACCGGACGGATACCGGCATTAATTGAAAGTGGGGAACTGGAAAGCGCGATTGGCCTGCCGATGAATAAAGAAACCAGCCATGTGATGCTGTGCGGCAATCCACAGATGGTGCGCGATACACAACAGTTGCTGAAAGAGACCCGGCAGATGACGAAACATTTACGTCGCCGACCGGGCCATATGACAGCGGAGCATTACTGGTAAGCGGTTACTTATCGATAAACGGCACGATGAGCAAATCCGCACTCATCTTATTGATCATCCCGCGATATGCCGGCATCAAACGGTTGATAAATGAGTGATGATGACCACAGACAAGGAGGTCGCACTGCTCTTTTTGCATAATTTCCAGCAGTGTTTCCGGCATTTCTCCGCGTTCAATACGCAGTTTTGTCTTCGGCCATTGAATATTTTTCGTCAGTTTATACAGCTTGTTATCCGACTTATTCTTCAACAATTGAAGAATATCTTCTGTTGCAGGGAAGTAGATACCCGGATACAACTCGCTTAAGCCATCATCAATATGAATTAACGTCAGGTGAGCGTCATTATGTCTGGCGAGCTCCAGGGCTTTATTCACCAGTAAGGCATCTTCTTCATTCCCGGAAATTGCCACGCCAATGTGTTTATAAGCCATGTTTAACTCCTTCTAAAGCAACTCCATCAAGCTAACGAACGCAGTGATAACTCAAAAATAATCATCTCGGCCTGGCATGAGAAAGTGAAGGCCGCATCAAGCTCAACTTGCCCCTCCAGATCCTTAATCTTATAGGCCACGCTGGCCCCTTCATCTGCAGAGGATGCAGCGGCGGCAAGCTCTTTCAGTTTGGTCATAAAAGACTCTGCTTCTTCGCGGGTGGCAAAAAAGCGCGAAAACTTACTGGTACAGTTGTCGTTATCAATCACCGTACCGATATCAATCGCACATCCTTTAGTACTGCATTTATCTACGACATCTTTCATAGGGCACCTCTGTATATTCGCCTCTCTGTCGATTACGACTTAAGAATAATGCGCCGTTAAGGGAAGAACAAACAAGTAATGATCTTATGGATTACCATTTTTTTTGATATTGCTTAAGGTGAAGAGTTCAGAAGGATTTTCCGGGTATTGTCATTTGCATCGTGGAAATAACAATCCCGGAAAAAAATAGCAGTAAGAGATATATTAAAGGTTAATTACTTGATTTATTGTCGGCTTTATACTTCACATCCTGAGTATCTTTACCATATTTATTTTCGCCTTGTGTGCCAACAAACGCACCAAGATCGATAAGCATCATCACCAGAATCAACGTCGGGACAAAACGCCCCACCGCCCATTGCCAGACACCCGGTAAAATCGCTCAGTTACCCGCCAGCAGCATCCACGCCACAATCATCAGAAATGCCCATGCGCCGGAACGCCCGCGATCATGCAAGCGCTTAACAGTTACTGCCGCTGTTGGCCAGAGCAAGCACACAAGGCAAAACGCCGCGGTCTGAATATCGAGTAGATTCTTACCCGCCAGTGAGAAAAGCACCAGCATGCCTGCGAACCACAGGCCTATCCAAATCCAGAAATCACGGCGTCCAATACGCCCTTTAAATGAGAATAACCATTGCTGTATGGTCATGTAAGTTCCTTGATGGTTGTCTTTTCCAGGATTCTACCCTTTTGACAAGGGCGACAGATATCGTTTTAATCGGAGCCAGTCATAACAAAAGGTACTGTCAATGAAGCCAGGGTGTACGCTGTTTTTTCTCTTATGTTCTGCATTAACCGTTACAACAACGGCGCATGCACAAACACCAGATACGGCAACGACCGCGCCTTATCTGCTGGCTGGAGCCCCTACTTTCGATCTCTCCATCAGCCAGTTTCGAGAAGACTTTAACAGCCAGAATCCCAGCCTGCCACTGAACGAATTTCGTGCCATCGACAGCAGTCCCGACAAAGCCAATCTCACTCGTGCTGCAAGTAAAATTAACGAGAACTTGTATGCTTCTACAGCGCTGGAGCGCGGTACCTTAAAAATCAAAAGCATTCAAATGACCTGGCTACCCATCCAGGGGCCAGAGCAAAAAGCAGCGAAAGCGAAAGCTCAGGAATACATGGCAGCAGTGATCCGCACACTCACCCCATTAATGACCAAAACACAAAGCCAGAAAAAACTGCAGTCGCTACTAACGGCGGGGAAAAACAAACGTTATTACACCGAGACAGAAGGTGCACTGCGTTATGTTGTCGCGGACAACGGCGAAAAGGGGCTGACCTTCGCTGTTGAACCGATTAAGCTGGCGCTATCTGAATCGCTTGAAGGTTTGAATAAATGACAAAAAGCAAAGCCTTTGTGCCGATGAATCTCTATACTGTTTCACAGACCTGCTGCCCTGCGGGGCGGCCATCTTCCTTTATTCGCTTATAAGCGTGGAGAATTAAAATGCGACATCCTTTAGTGATGGGTAACTGGAAACTGAACGGCAGCCGCCACATGGTTCACGAGCTGGTTTCTAACCTGCGTAAAGAGCTGGCAGGTGTTGCTGGCTGTGCGGTTGCAATCGCACCACCGGAAATGTACATCGATATGGCGAAGCGCGAAGCTGAAGGCAGCCACATCATGCTGGGTGCGCAAAACGTGGACCTGAACCTGTCCGGCGCATTCACCGGTGAAACTTCTGCCGCTATGCTGAAAGACATCGGCGCTCAGTACATCATCATCGGCCACTCTGAACGTCGTACTTACCACAAAGAGTCTGACGAACTGATTGCGAAAAAATTCGCGGTGCTGAAAGAGCAGGGTCTGACTCCGGTTCTGTGCATCGGTGAAACCGAAGCTGAAAACGAAGCGGGAAAAACTGAAGAAGTTTGCGCACGTCAGATCGACGCGGTACTGAAAACTCAGGGTGCTGCGGCATTCGAAGGTGCGGTTATCGCTTACGAACCTGTATGGGCAATCGGTACTGGCAAATCTGCAACTCCGGCTCAGGCACAGGCTGTTCACAAATTCATCCGTGACCACATCGCTAAAGTTGACGCTAACATCGCTGAACAAGTGATCATTCAGTACGGCGGCTCTGTAAACGCGTCTAACGCTGCAGAACTGTTTGCTCAGCCAGACATCGACGGCGCGCTGGTTGGCGGTGCTTCTCTGAAAGCTGACGCTTTCGCAGTGATCGTTAAAGCTGCAGAAGCGGCTAAACAGGCTTAAGTCTGACAGGTGCCGGATTTCATATCCGGCACTTACTTTCCTTAACTCCTCGCCTTAACGCAAAATCTCACACTCATGATCCTGGATTTCCTCGGCTGAAGCACGGTTCAGCGTCAGTAGATTTCGTTGTGTCGCCAGCAACACAAACGAATTATCACTCTGCCGTACCATCGCCAGCCCGTAGCTTCCCATATGTTCCCGCGCCTCAGGCACTTCTTCTGCAAGCATCATAAATGGGCTGCGTTGTACCAGTTCGCTTTCCGTTACCCGACGCGCCAGGTATTCATGCCCGCGCAAACCACCTGGCAGTGGCAACCAGCGGCTGCTGATGTTCGCCAGATTTTTATCCAGTTGTTCGCGCACATCAGGACGAATACAAGAGATATGAATATGAAAATGGTTTTGCGTATGCCCGGTGCGGGAGTTGATCGCCAAAGAAACCGCGCGATCGGGAACCGGCTGGCCGTATTTTTTGCTCATAAAATCACGCGCCTGCCAGGCCAACCAAAAGAAGTTCGGCGTTGAAGGATCGGTCAACAAAGGACTTTCAGTACCGTTAATACGATACGTTGGCATCAACAGATATTGCAGTGGACCATTAAGATCTTTTAAAACCACGTATCCGGCATTGGGTTTGACTTCCGCACATGGCGAAGGATTTTGATTTTGCTGCTGATTGGGCAAACATTCCTCAAGGACAATCTTACGTAATGTATCCGACTCTTCACCGGTTAATTTCCAGTAACCAATACCGGCAGCCACAACGGCGATAACTATCATCACCAAAAAAAGAAGACCCGCTTTTTTCATCTTTTTTTCCCTGTACCTCAAAGAGATGCAAGGGTAACGCAAAATCGTGACAAATAAAAAACCCGGTCGCGAGAAACCACCGGGTTTGATAATTATCCTAGGGAAATCAGCGTTTGCTGATCTGATCGAACGTACCGCCGTTAGCAAAATGCTCTTTTTGCGCTTTCGTCCAGCCGCCGAACTCTTCATCAATGGTGAATAACTTCAGCTTTGGAAACGCATTTTCGTACTTTTTCGCTACTTCAGCGTCGCGCGGACGGTAGTAGTTTTTCGCGGCAATTTCCTGACCTTCTGGCGAGTAGAGATATTTCAGGTAGGCTTCCGCCACCTCTTTGGTGCCTTTTTTCTCGACCACTTTATCGACCACCGACACCGTTGGCTCTGCGAGGATAGACTCACTCGGCGTGACGATTTCGAATTTATCTTTCCCCAGTTCATTCGCTGCCAGCAGAGCTTCGTTTTCCCAGGCGATCAGTACATCGCCAATCCCGCGCTCGACAAAGGTGTTAGTGGAGCCGCGCGCGCCAGAATCCAGAACTTCGACGTTTTTATACAGTGCCCGAACAAAATCCTGTGCTTTTGCCTGATCGTTGTTGTTGTGATGCAGCGCGTAGCCCCAGGCAGCCAGGTAGTTCCAGCGTGCGCCACCAGAGCTTTTCGGATTAGGCGTGATCACCGAAACACCCGGTTTAATCAGATCGTTCCAGTCATGGATCTGCTTCGGATTGCCCTTACGCACCAGGAAAACAATGGTGGAAGTGTACGGTGCGGAGTTATCCGGCAGACGTTTGATCCACTCTTTATCAATCCGCCCGCGTTCCGCAATCGCGTCCACGTCATAGGCCAGAGCCAGCGTGACAACATCAGCTTCAATACCGTTGATTACCGACGTCGCTTGTTTACCTGAACCACCGTGTGACTGACGAATCACCACGTTATCACCAGTTTGCTGTTTCCAGTGGGCGCTGAATGCCTTGTTGTACTGTTCGTACAATTCGCGCGTTGGATCATATGAAACGTTAAGAAGCTGAATATCCTTTGCCATAACGCTGGTTGCCGCCAGCAAAAATGTTAACCCTACGCCCCACTTGTTCATCGCCCGACTCTCTTATGTTGTGTTGTGATGAGCAAAGCGTGCCAGAAGGTTAACCAAACATTAAAGAATAAAAAAAGATTGGCTATAACTTGCGGGTATATGTTGAGGGATTAAAAAGGCGGAAGAAATCCGCCTCATATTGCTGACAAAGTGCGCTTTGTCCATGCCGGATGCGGCGCGAACGCCTTATCCGGCCTACAAAAGTTTGCAAATTCAATAAATTGCAGAATTCATGTAGGCCTGATAAGCGAAGCGCATCAGGCATTTTTGCTTCTGTCATCGGTTTCAGGCTAAAGGAATCTGCCTTTTTCCGAAATCATTAATACAGTTTTTTCGCGCAGTCCAGCCAGTCACCTTTGAACGGACGCTTCATGTTTTCGATAGCGTCGATGATGTCGTGGTGAACCAGCTGTTCGTTCTGGATACCTACACAACGACCGCCGTAACCTGCCAGCAGCAGATCGATAGCGTAAGCGCCCATACGGGAAGCCAGAATACGGTCGTAAGGCACCGGAGAACCACCGCGCTGGATGTGGCCCAGCACAGTTGCGCGGGTTTCACGACCGGTTTCTTTCTCGATGAAATGCGCCAGTTCGTCAACATCACACATATGTTCGGTAATCGCCACGATCGCGTGTTTTTTACCTTTCGCGATACCCGCTTTGATTTCGTTTACCAGGTCTTCACGGCTGAATTCAACTTCCGGAACTACAACGAATTCACAGCCACCGGCAATGGCCGCAGCCAGGGTCAGATCGCCACAATAACGGCCCATCACTTCCACCACGGAAATACGCTGGTGAGAAGAAGAGGTGTCACGCAGACGGTCGATCGCTTCTACAACGGTGCTCAGCGCAGTGAAGAAACCGATAGTGTAGTCAGTGCCTTTGATGTCGTTGTCGATAGTGCCCGGCAGACCGATGCACGGGAAGCCCATTTCGGTCAGACGCATTGCACCCATGTAGGAACCGTCACCGCCGATAACCACCAGCGCGTCGATACCACGTTTTTTCAGGTTTTCGATAGCCACGGCGCGGATGTTCTCGTCGCGGAATTCCGGGAAACGCGCAGAACCGAGGAACGTACCGCCACGGTTGATCATGTCAGACACGCTGTAACGGTCTAGCTGTACCATACGGTCTTCATACAGACCCAGATAGCCGTCATAAATACCCATTACTTCCAGACCTTCTGTCAGCGCAGAACGAACAACCCCGCGAATTGCGGCGTTCATGCCTGGCGCATCACCGCCGCTTGTCAACACACCTATTTTCTTAATCATGACTACCTCTGAACTTTGGAATGCAAAATGAAATCTGTTGCCGGAAGTCTTCTTGCACATCGAAGTGATCCAACGAATGTGCAAATAGTATAACAATCACTTCCTGCTGAATTGATTCAGGTCAGGCCAAATGGCGGTATTTTATACACAAAATGCGGGTCTGGCTCTCTTTTATACTGATTATGAAAGCATAGACCGTTTACCCTCCCTGGGTACGACGGAACAGGGGTCCTGATGGATAATCACATCCGATCCCGGAAAACGCCGTAAAATAGCCTGCTCTACCTGATCCGCCACCATATGTGCCTGAACCAAAGGCAGAGAGTCTTCCATTTCCAAATGAATCTGAATAAAGCGGGTCGGCCCTGACTGCCGCGTGCGAAGATCGTGAGCGCCGCTAACACCCGGCCAGGAAGTCACGATATCAATAATTTCTTGCCGTTCTTCATCAGGCAATGCGCGATCCAGTAATGACTGTACCGCCTCATATCCCATGCGTAACGCGCTATATAAAATATAGATGCCGATTCCCAATGCAAACAGAGCATCGGCGCGATGCCAGCCGTACCAAGACAACCCCAGCGCCAGCAGAATTGCGCCGTTCATCATAACATCAGACTGGTAATGTAGCATATCAGCCCGCACCGCCTGGCTTTGCGTCCGGCGCACCACCCACCGCTGAAACGAGACAAGGATAATCGTACAAATTAGCGCCACAATTGTCACGATAACCCCGACGCCTGGATCTGTCATCGGTGTTGGAGATACCAGATGTTGAATACCCGTCAAAAACAGGAATAGTGCCGAACCGGAGATAAACATACTTTGCGCCAGCGCCGCGAGGGACTCAGCTTTACCGTGACCAAACGAGTGATTATCGTCGGCAGGTTGCAGGGAATATCGCACCACCAGTAAATTCGTCAACGACGCGCCGATATCCACCAGCGAATCCACCAGCGCGGCGAGAATACTCACCGACCCGGTATACCACCATGCAAAAATTTTAATCAGCAATAGCAACGAAGCCATCGCCGTCGCAGCAATCGCCGCCCGACTGACCAGCCGTCCATAAGATTGATTCATAAATACTCCCGCTATCAACTGACGCTAGTATAACGGAAGCAAATCATCTGCAATGCATTAAGCAGCAGGCAAATTGAGGATAAAAAAAACCCCACATCATGTGGGGGAAGACAGGGATGGTGTCTATGGCAAGGAAAACAGGGTTTACTACTGGGAACGTGAGTTGCTACTACTCAATAGCTTCAACGATGAACTTTTTTGCCATTGCGTCACGTCACGCAACTGCTCCATTCGTTGTTGATGTTTCTCGTTTAAAACCGCTTGCTGCTCCGGCGTTAACAGGCGATACATTTGGTTGCGGACTTTTGCCATCTCAACCTGACGAGCAATTTGCTCATTCGCCATTTTTTCTGCCTGTGCGCGCACAGCGTTTTCATCAAAATTTTCTGCGGTGACAAGGCGATGCATTGTCTCCAGTTCGCTAACATTAACAGGAGGCTGTTCGTGCCGGGCCTGTTGCATAAGATCTCGCATCTGCTGACGCTGATGTTCGGTTAAACTTATGCCGTCGAACATATGGCTCTGCGTACTGCGCTGCGTAAGTTCTTCACCCGGATGCCAGTTATCGCCTGAACCGACTTCAGCAGCGTGGCTTAATGAACTGACTGCCAGCGTTGAGGCCATGACGGCAGCGGTAACTATGCGCATCATTTGCTCCCAAAATCTTTCTGTCGCGATTCAACGATAGAGAGTTTACGATTCAGGCTGCAAACATGCGTCAGGGGGTGTAAAACAACGTAAAGTCATGGATTAGCGACGTCTGATGACGTAATTTCTGCCTCGGAGGTATTTAAACAATGAATAAAATCCTGTTAGTTGATGATGACCGAGAGCTGACTTCCCTATTAAAGGAGCTGCTCGAGATGGAAGGCTTCAACGTGATTGTTGCCCACGATGGGGAACAGGCGCTTGATCTTCTGGACGACAGCATTGATTTACTTTTGCTTGACGTAATGATGCCGAAGAAAAATGGTATCGACACATTAAAAGCACTTCGCCAGACACACCAGACGCCTGTCATTATGTTGACGGCGCGCGGCAGTGAACTTGATCGCGTTCTCGGCCTTGAGCTGGGCGCAGATGACTATCTCCCGAAACCGTTTAATGATCGTGAGCTGGTGGCACGTATTCGCGCAATCCTGCGCCGTTCGCACTGGAGCGAGCAACAGCAAAACAACGACAACGGTTCACCGACACTGGAAGTTGATGCCTTAGTGCTGAATCCAGGCCGTCAGGAAGCCAGCTTCGACGGGCAAACGCTGGAGTTAACCGGTACTGAGTTTACCCTGCTCTATTTGCTGGCACAGCATCTGGGTCAGGTGGTTTCCCGTGAACATTTAAGCCAGGAAGTGTTGGGCAAACGCCTGACGCCTTTCGACCGCGCTATTGATATGCACATTTCCAACCTGCGTCGTAAACTGCCGGATCGTAAAGATGGTCACCCGTGGTTTAAAACCTTGCGTGGTCGCGGCTATCTGATGGTTTCTGCTTCATGATAGGCAGCTTAACCGCGCGCATCTTCGCCATCTTCTGGCTGACGCTGGTGCTGGTGTTGATGTTGGTTTTGATGTTACCCAAGCTCGATTCACGCCAGATGACCGAGCTTCTGGATAGCGAACAGCGTCAGGGGCTGATGATTGAGCAGCATGTCGAAGCGGAGCTGGCGAACGATCCGCCCAACGATTTAATGTGGTGGCGGCGTCTGTTCCGGGCGATTGATAAGTGGGCACCGCCAGGACAGCGTTTGTTATTGGTGACCACCGAAGGCCGCGTGATCGGCGCTGAACGCAGCGAAATGCAGATCATTCGTAACTTTATTGGTCAGGCCGATAACGCCGATCATCCGCAGAAGAAAAAGTATGGCCGCGTGGAACTGGTCGGTCCGTTCTCCGTGCGTGATGGCGAAGATAATTACCAACTTTATCTGATTCGTCCGGCCAGTAGTTCTCAATCCGATTTCATTAACTTATTGTTTGACCGCCCGCTATTACTGCTGATTGTCACCATGTTGGTCAGTACGCCGCTGCTGTTGTGGTTGGCCTGGAGTCTGGCAAAACCGGCGCGTAAGCTGAAAAACGCTGCCGATGAAGTTGCCCAGGGAAACTTACGCCAGCACCCGGAACTGGAAGCGGGGCCACAGGAATTCCTTGCCGCAGGTGCCAGTTTTAACCAGATGGTCACCGCGCTGGAGCGCATGATGACCTCTCAGCAGCGTCTGCTTTCTGATATCTCTCACGAGCTGCGCACCCCGCTGACGCGTCTGCAACTGGGTACGGCGTTACTGCGCCGTCGTAGCGGTGAAAGCAAGGAACTCGAGCGTATTGAAACCGAAGCGCAACGTCTGGACAGCATGATCAACGATCTGTTGGTGATGTCACGTAATCAGCAAAAAAACGCGCTGGTTAGCGAAACCATCAAAGCCAACCAGTTGTGGAGTGAAGTGCTGGATAACGCGGCGTTCGAAGCCGAGCAAATGGGCAAGTCGTTGACAGTTAACTTCCCGCCTGGGCCGTGGCCGCTGTACGGCAATCCGAACGCCCTGGAAAGTGCGCTGGAAAACATTGTTCGTAATGCTCTGCGTTATTCCCATACGAAGATTGAAGTGGGCTTTGCGGTAGATAAAGACGGTATCACCATTACGGTGGACGACGATGGTCCTGGCGTTAGCCCGGAAGATCGCGAACAGATTTTCCGTCCGTTCTATCGGACCGATGAAGCACGCGATCGTGAATCTGGCGGTACAGGATTGGGGCTGGCGATTGTTGAAACCGCCATTCAGCAGCATCGTGGCTGGGTGAAGGCAGAAGACAGCCCGCTGGGCGGTTTACGGCTGGTGATTTGGTTGCCGCTGTATAAGCGGAGTTAAACTCCGCATTTGTAGGCAGGATAAGGCGTTTACGCCGCATCCGGCATTTGAGCAGGATGCCTGATGCGACGCTGATAGCGTCTTATCAGGCCTACACTCCGGGGGTTATTTTCCCCACAACCGGCGGGAAAAATCTTCGATCTTGCCGCTCAGTCGGCGCTTTTGCATCGTCCGCGTCCAGCTTTTCGATAACCCGGCGGCGGAGAGTAAACGGTGATACTGATCGTCATCAAACGGCATATGCCATGCGATGGCGGCAGCCTCCTGCACGGTCACATCGCTGACACGGGAAACCAACTCCAGCGGCGCGTCCGCAGACACTTTCCCTGGCGCTATCACGCTATACAACCACCCCACCTTACCTGTGTTTTGCATCAACTGCGCTATATCGCTGATATCAAAATGGTAATTGAGTTTATAGCAAGGCGAGCGCGGCTGGCTGACCTGAATTAATGCCTCTCCCCAGCGGAAAATATCGCCCATATGAACATTACTTTCCGTGAGACCGTCGGTTGAGAGATTTTCGCCAAACGCAGGCGCAACAAACAACTCCGCCTGTTCCGGAAATTCCCGCACCCAGTAGAGATAGTGCTCACGAGGATAATGACACAGCGCTCTGTCTGGCCCGCCGTGAACCTTTTTCTCCGCCTGCTCGTCACCTTCCAGCCCCAGCTCCGTCAGCATCAACTCACCATCAACCTGGATTTTGGCAATTGCGCTGGGTTTGCCTTCGGGATAAGCCTGAATCTTGCCTGTGTATACATCAACCGGATATCGCATCTGTTCCCTCTCCACGAGAAATTTCCCCATTAGACCATATTTATTTTATGTCAGCCGTGCTGTTTTCGCGGTAAGTATCCAGGCAGGAACTCAATAGCAAACCGGACGAACGTTAGTTCATCCGGCTGTGGGGATTAGACTGGCCCCCTGAATCTCCAGACAACCAGTATCACTTATTTAAGTGATAGTCTTAATACTAGTTTTTAGACTA
>NZ_JBDYCV010000016.1:0-55523 GCF_040495915.1 Shigella sp. FJ200513
AATCGGTGGAGCTGCATGACAAGGTCATCGGGCATTATCTGAACATAAAACACTATCAGTAAGTTGGAGTCATTACCCGGATTAGTCATTGCTGATTTAGCCGGTGAAAGTGAAGATCCACGTTCTGTTTGTGAACATTATTATTCTTTAATCTCACAATATCGGGAAATTCACTGGGTTTTCATGGTGTCACGCTCCTGGTATTCCCAGGCTGTAGAACTGCTCATGTGCCCTACGGCGACGTTATTGTCTGATGTTGAACCCATTGAGAATCTGGTCAAGACCGTACGTTCCGGCAATACGCACGCAGAGCGTATCAGCGCCATGCTGACCTCTCCGGCAATGACTGAAACTCATGATTTTAGCTATCGCTCCGTCATTCTCACTCTTTCAGAGCGCAAGGTACTGCGGCTATTAGGTAAAGGATGGGGCATCAACCAGATAGCTTCATTGCTTAAGAAAAGTAATAAAACTATCAGCGCCCAAAAAAACAGTGCGATGCGTCGACTGGCAATTCACAGCAACGCTGAAATGTATGCATGGATAAATAGCGCGCAGGGTGCAAGAGAACTTAACTTGCCTTCTGTTTATGGAGATGCCGCAGAATGGAACACAGCCGAATTAAGAAGAGAAATGTCGCACTCATAGAAAAATGCGTCATGAGTAGTATCGGTATTGAGAGTTTATTCAGAAAGTTTGCGGGCAACCCTTATAAGCTCCATACCTATACCAGTCAGGAGTCATTTCAGGATGCCATGTCGCGGATCTCGTTTGCGGCGGTCATTTTTTCTTTTTCTGCCATGAGAAGTGAGCGCAGAGAGGGATTATCTTGCCTGACTGAGCTGGCGATTAAGTTTCCGCGTACCCGGCGTTTAGTTATTGTGGATGATGATATTGAAGCTCGGCTGATTGGTTCATTGTCGCCATCACCGCTGGACGGTGTATTAAGTAAAGCGTCAACGCTGGAGATTTTTCATCAGGAACTCTTTTTGTCATTAAATGGTGTACGTCAGGCGACCGACCGACTGAACAATCAGTGGTACATTAACCAAAGCCGGACGTTAAGCCCGACGGAGAGAGAAATATTGCGCTTTATGTCGCGTGGCTACTCAATGACACAAATTGCCGAGCAGCTTAAACGTAATATCAAAACGATCCGAGCGCATAAATTTAATGTGATGTCGAAACTGGGCGTCAGTTCTGATGCAGGGTTGTTGGAGGCCGAAGATATTCTGTTATGTATGCGGCATTGCGAAGCAAGTAATGTGTTGCATCCCTATTAATCCGCATGATGCCGGGTTTACTTCCCCGGCAGTGCTTTCATTTCAGCGTACAATAGCCACATTGCTGCACATCCGGTAAGCGATAACGCTGGCAGCAAGTGCGGCGCACCAGCAGGCCGTCGCGCAGTACCACGGTACGCCAGAGTGGATTATCTTCACCGTTCGTGAGCGTTTTCTCAAAAAAGAGGGCATGGCGCAGCGATTCAACAGTAGCCTCGCCGAGCAGTTGCTTCATCTCAGTGAGATACCAGTTGATCAAATAACCGGTATTACTCCAGATAAGTTTGCCGTTGATCTCTCCGGTCGCTTCTAGTGCTTGCACAACCGGAACCAGCGCCTGGCTGATTAACGTTTCCATTCGCTGCTGCGGCGAATGTGGTGTTGCGTTTTTATCTTCACACACATCGACCCAGAAACAGGCGACGCGTCCGGTTTCGTGAAACTCAGCATGGAAATGTTCCGGCGACACATCTAATGCTTTTTCCTGCGTCAGTAGCGCCAGCATTAATGGTGGCACCATCAGGCCGATATACCATTGTGCCCATAGTGAGATCAGCGGTTTGTTCTCGCGGATCATCGTTGGTTGGTTGCGATAGATATGATCGGAATAGACCGCCAGTAGAGAACTTAGCGCATTCGGTGATGACCATTGCGCCAGCGTCATGGCGTTAAGCGGAGCGGGTTCATCCAGGCGGATAAACTCCAGCAAATGTTCACGATGTTTGGCGATCATCGCCCGTACGGCTTGTGCAAGCCCAGCATCCTGCGGCTGGAGATGCGTTCGCCAGATGACATCTTCATAGAGCGGTGCGGAACGATAGGCCATAATCGTGATAGTAATCTAAATGATAATGATTGCTAATCCTAGCGATAGGTTTACTCGATAGCAAGGGATTTCTCTGGCTTGCAAATGATAAAAATTATCATATGATATTGGTTTTCATTATCAATGAAAGAGATGAAACCATGTTGCAACGTACGCTGGGCAGTGGCTGGGGAGTGTTGCTGCCGGGATTGCTGATTGCAGGGCTGATGTATGCGGATTTATCGCCGGATCAGTGGCGGATTGTCATTCTGATGGGATTAGTATTGACGCCGGTGATGCTGTATCACAAACAGTTGCGGCATTACATTTTGCTACCATCGTGCCTGGCGCTTATTGCTGGCATCATGCTGATGATAATGAATTTGAATCAGGGATGACAAAACAGGGAAGAAACAAGAAAGGAAGTAAAGATAATTGGTGCGAGGGGGGGGACTTGAACCCCCACGTCCGTAAGGACACTAACACCTGAAGCTAGCGCGTCTACCAATTCCGCCACC
Organism: Shigella sp. FJ200513; assembly: GCF_040495915.1. Taxonomy (NCBI): domain Bacteria; kingdom Pseudomonadati; phylum Pseudomonadota; class Gammaproteobacteria; order Enterobacterales; family Enterobacteriaceae; genus Shigella; species Shigella sp. FJ200513. The sequence continues at coordinate 2,607 of NZ_JBDYCV010000016.1, forward strand.
TTCGCACAGTCATCTTACTTTTTTTGATATCGCCTCGTTTGGTGCGAGGGGGGGGACTTGAACCCCCACGTCCGTAAGAACACTAACACCTGAAGCTAGCGCGTCTACCAATTCCGCCACCTTCGCCCAGTGCGAGCAATATCAACGTGATTTTTGGTGCGAGGGGGGGGACTTGAACCCCCACGTCCGTAAGGACACTAACACCTGAAGCTAGCGCGTCTACCAATTCCGCCACCTTCGCATACCATCAATTCTTAAAAAGAATTGCTACCACGGAGGCGCATTCTAGTGGTTTTCAGCTTTTCGTCAATAGTTAATTATCGCCTGATGTGTAATTGCTGGAAAAATGTCCATCAGGAAACTAGCGTGCAGGTTTGGTAGGCATGCGGGGGCAGATGCCAGATGCGACGCTGGCGCGTCTTATCTGGCCTACGAAGGGCTAACGTGCAGGTTTTGTAGGTCGGATAAGGCGTTCACGCCGCATCCGACACGGTATGCGGCGACAGATATCAGATACTCAACCTTTCTTCGCCTGGCGGGTCATAATGGCGCGATATACCTTGAAGCGCCCGGTTTGCGCGATAACTTCATGGAAGCCAAATGTCTCATCCAGCACGTCCGGGTAAGGCAGGAAGGCGTTCGCTACAATTCGCAGCTCGCCGCCGCTATTAAGATGACGCACCGCGCCACGAATCAGCGTTTGCGCCGCATCCAGGCTGGTTTGCATCCCATCGTGGAACGGCGGGTTGGAGATGATCATATCAAAACAACCTTTCACCTCGGAAAAGACGTTGCTGGCAAAGACTTCACCTTCAACACCGTTGGCTGCAAGTGTTGCGCGGCTGGCTTCTACCGCCGGGGCAGAGACATCGCACAAGGTGAGACGAATTTTCGGCGAATGGCGCGCAAAGGCAACTGAAAGTACACCCGCGCCACAGCCGACATCCAGCACTTTACCTTTCGTGTGCGGAGTTAACGTCGAGAGCAGCAACTGGCTACCGACATCCAGACCGTCGCGGCTAAACACGCCAGGCAGCGTTTTGACCGTCAGGCCATCGACGCTGTATTCGCCCCAGAATTTATCCGCATCAAATACTGGCTGTTTTTCCAGACGACCAAAATAGAGGCCACAGCGACGAGCGCTGTCGACTTTATTCAACGGCGCATAATCTGCCAGCATCTGCTCAGCGCTGCGCACGCCGCTGCGGTTCTCGCCAACGACAAAAATATCTGTCCCCACTGGCAGCAGAGAAAGTAAATTCATCAACTGGAACTGGGCTTCCGGTTTGTTCTTCGGCCAGTAGTAAATCAGCGTATCGCAATCTGCGACATCATTCGCCGTGGCGACCAGACTAAAACGGGCGTTATCCCCCATCTGGCAGCTTAACACCTGCCAATGGTGGAATTGCTGGGTATGAGCACGGCTGGCCGCGGTATCTAAACGCGCGGGCAGGTCATCCTGTAAGTCTCCGGCAAACAGAATACGGCTTTGTTCGAAATCATCACTGTGACGCAGCAAGACTTCACTTGCCGGGGTAAATGCAGACATGGAATGCTCCTCAATTGATACTGGCGGCGATTATAGCCATATGTTGGCGCGGTATCGACGAATTTGCTATATTTGCGCCCCTGACAACAGGAGCGATTCGCTATGACATCCCGACGAGACTGGCAGTTACAGCAACTGGGCATTACCCAGTGGTCGCTGCGTCGCCCTGGCGCGTTGCAGGGGGAGATTGCCATTGCGAGCCCGGCACACGTCCGTCTGGTGATGGTGGCAAACGATCTTCCCGCCCTGACTGATCCTTTAGTGAGCGATGTTCTGCGCGCATTAACCGTCAGCCCCGATCAAGTGCTGCAACTGACGCCAGAAAAAATCGCGATGCTGCCGCAAGGCAGTCGCTGCAACAGCTGGCGGTTGGGTACTGACGAACCGCTATCATTGGAAGGCGCTCAGGTGGCATCACCGGCGCTCACCGAATTACGGGCAAACCCAACGGCACGCGCCGCGTTATGGCAACAAATTTGCACATATGAACACGATTTCTTCCCTCGAAACGACTGATTTACCAGCGGCTTACCACATTGAACAACGCGCCCACGCCTTTCCGTGGAGTGAAAAAACCTTTGCCAGCAACCAGGGCGAGCGTTATCTCAACTTTCAGTTAACGCAAAACGGCAAAATGGCGGCGTTTGCGATTACGCAAGTGGTGCTGGATGAAGCTACATTGTTCAATATTGCGGTCGATCCCGACTATCAGCGTCAGGGGCTGGGTAGGGCGCTGCTGGAACATCTGATCGACGAACTGGAAAAACGCGGCGTGGCGACACTATGGCTGGAAGTCCGTGCCTCAAATGCTGCCGCCATTGCCCTGTACGAAAGTTTAGGCTTTAACGAGGCGACGATTCGCCGCAATTACTACCCCACCACGGACGGTCGCGAAGACGCCATCATCATGGCGTTGCCAATCAGTATGTAAGACAAGGTGGAATAATGAAGTGGGACTGGATTTTCTTTGATGCCGATGAAACGCTGTTTACCTTTGACTCATTCACCGGCCTGCAGCGGATGTTTCTTGATTACAGCGTCACCTTTACCGCTGAAGATTTTCAGGACTATCAGGCCGTTAACAAGCCACTGTGGGTGGATTATCAAAACGGCGCGATCACTTCATTACAGCTTCAGCACGGGCGTTTCGAGAGCTGGGCCGAACGGCTGAAAGTTGAAGCAGGCTTGCTTAACGATGCCTTTATTAATGCGATGGCGGAAATCTGTACGCCGTTGCCGGGCGCGGTTTCTCTGCTTAACGCCATTCGTAGCAACGCTAAAATCGGCATCATCACCAACGGTTTTAGCGCCTTGCAGCAAGTGCGTCTGGAACGGACGGGCCTGCGTGATTACTTCGATTTGCTGGTGATTTCCGAAGAAGTTGGCGTTGCCAAACCGAATAAGAAAATTTTCGATTATGCGCTGGAACAGGCGGGCAATCCTGACCGTTCACGCGTGCTGATGGTTGGCGACACTGCCGAGTCCGATATTCTCGGTGGCATCAACGCCGGGCTTGCGACCTGCTGGCTGAATGCGCACAATCGCGAGCAACCAGAAGGCATCGCGCCCACCTGGACCGTTTCTTCGTTGCACGAACTGGAGCAGCTCCTGTGTAAACACTGATTGCCTCCCCCCCGTTGATGGGTAAAATAGCCGCAATTTTTCGTTTTCAACAAGCGCGGCGCGATGCCGCTTACTCAAGAAGAAAGAATTATGACGTTGTCTCCTTATTTGAAAGAGGTGGCGAAGCGCCGCACTTTTGCCATTATTTCTCACCCGGACGCCGGTAAAACTACCATCACCGAGAAGGTGCTGCTGTTCGGACAGGCCATTCAGACCGCCGGTACAGTAAAAGGCCGTGGTTCCAACCAGCACGCTAAGTCGGACTGGATGGAGATGGAAAAGCAGCGTGGGATCTCCATTACTACGTCTGTGATGCAGTTTCCGTATCACGATTGCCTGGTTAACCTGCTCGACACCCCGGGGCACGAAGACTTCTCGGAAGATACCTATCGTACCCTGACGGCGGTGGACTGCTGCCTGATGGTTATCGACGCCGCAAAAGGTGTTGAAGATCGTACCCGTAAGCTGATGGAAGTTACCCGTCTGCGCGACACGCCGATCCTCACCTTTATGAACAAACTTGACCGTGATATCCGCGACCCGATGGAACTGCTCGATGAAGTTGAGAACGAGCTGAAAATTGGCTGCGCACCGATCACTTGGCCAATTGGCTGCGGCAAGCTGTTTAAAGGCGTTTACCACCTTTATAAAGATGAAACCTATCTCTATCAGAGCGGTAAAGGGCACACCATTCAGGAAGTCCGCATTGTTAAAGGGCTGAATAACCCGGATCTCGATGCTGCGGTTGGTGAAGATCTGGCACAGCAGCTGCGTGACGAACTGGAACTGGTTAAAGGCGCGTCTAACGAGTTCGACAAAGAGCTGTTCCTTGCGGGCGAAATCACTCCGGTATTCTTCGGTACTGCGCTGGGTAACTTCGGCGTTGATCATATGCTGAATGGCCTGGTGGAGTGGGCGCCTGCGCCGATGCCGCGTCAGACCGATACCCGTACCGTAGAAGCGAGCGAAGATAAATTTACCGGCTTCGTATTTAAAATTCAGGCCAACATGGATCCGAAACACCGCGACCGCGTGGCGTTTATGCGTGTGGTGTCCGGTAAATATGAAAAAGGCATGAAACTGCGCCAGGTGCGCACTGCGAAAGATGTGGTGATCTCCGACGCGCTGACCTTTATGGCGGGTGACCGTTCGCACGTTGAAGAAGCGTATCCGGGCGATATCCTCGGCCTGCACAACCACGGCACCATTCAGATCGGCGACACCTTTACCCAGGGTGAGATGATGAAGTTCACCGGTATTCCGAACTTCGCACCAGAACTGTTCCGTCGTATCCGCCTGAAAGATCCGCTGAAGCAAAAACAGCTGCTCAAAGGGCTGGTACAGCTTTCCGAAGAGGGCGCGGTGCAGGTGTTCCGTCCAATCTCCAACAACGATCTGATCGTTGGTGCGGTTGGTGTGCTGCAGTTTGATGTGGTGGTAGCGCGCCTGAAGAGCGAATACAACGTTGAAGCAGTGTATGAGTCAGTCAACGTTGCCACTGCCCGCTGGGTAGAATGTGCAGACGCGAAGAAATTCGAAGAGTTCAAGCGTAAGAACGAAAGCCAACTGGCGCTTGATGGCGGCGATAACCTCGCTTACATCGCTACCAGCATGGTCAACCTGCGCCTGGCACAGGAACGTTATCCGGACGTTCAGTTCCACCAGACCCGCGAGCATTAATTCTTGCCTCCAGGGCGCGGTAGCCGCTGCGCCCTGTCAATTTCCCTTCCTTATTAGCCGCTTACGGAATGTTCTTAAAACATTCACTTTTGCTTATGTTTTCGCTGATATCCCGAGCGGTTTCAAAATTGTGATCTATATTTAACAAAGTGATGACATTTCTGATGGCGTTAAATACCGTTCAATGCGTAGATATTAGTATCTAAAGCCGTCGATTGTCATTCTACCGATATTAATAACTGATTCAGAGGCTGTAATGGTCGTTATTCATCACCCATCGCTTTTGTGATGGCGACCATTGACTTCTGTAGAGGGTGAAGTCTCTCCCTATTCAGCAATGCAACCTCGTGTTGCTAGGCTCAAATTACGAGCAAACATACAGGAATAAATCGATGACTATGACAAGACTGAAGATTTCGAAAACTCTGCTGGCTGTAATGTTGACCTCTGCCGTCGCGACCGGCTCTGCCTACGCGGAAAACAACGCGCAGACTACCAATGAAAGCGCAGGGCAAAAAGTCGATAGCTCTATGAATAAAGTCGGTAATTTCATGGATGACAGCGCCATCACCGCGAAAGTGAAGGCGGCGCTGGTGGATCATGACAACATCAAGAGCACCGATATCTCTGTCAAAACCGATCAAAAAGTCGTGACCCTGAGCGGTTTCGTTGAAAGTCAGGCCCAGGCCGAAGAGGCAGTGAAAGTGGCGAAAGGCGTTGAAGGCGTGACCTCTGTCAGCGACAAACTGCACGTTCGCGACGCTAAAGAAGGCTCGGTGAAGGGCTACGCGGGTGACACCGCCACCACCAGTGAAATCAAAGCCAAACTGCTGGCGGACGATATCGTCCCTTCACGTAAAGTGAAAGTTGAAACCACCGATGGCGTGGTTCAGCTCTCCGGTACCGTAGATTCTCAGGCACAAAGTGACCGTGCTGAAAGTATCGCCAAAGCGGTAGATGGTGTGAAAAGCGTTAAAAATGATCTGAAAACTAAGTAATTCGTCCTCCCGAACTTTGTCGGGAGGCGCGATGTGCACCACACTAAAAATATCGCATTGAGTGATTTTCACGCTCATATCAAGCGGTGACATTAACTATGGTAAAGGAGACGCTTATGTTTCGTTGGGGCATCATATTTCTGGTTATCGCGTTAATCGCCGCCGCACTTGGGTTTGGTGGTCTGGCCGGTACCGCTGCAGGCGCAGCTAAAATTGTCTTTGTCGTCGGGATTATTCTGTTCCTAGTGAGTTTGTTCATGGGCCGAAAACGACCCTAGATTTCAGACCATTAAGAAAATTTTATCCAAAGCCAGTCCAGCGGACTGGCTTTTGCGGTTTTAGCGAATAATAAATTGCGTTACTTTGTCTTTCTTTCACAACAAAAACAGGAAGGCAGAAGTGGGGCAGCGAATACCTGTAACGCTTGGTAATATTGCGCCGTTGTCGCTAAGGCCGTTCCAGCCTGGACGAATAGCTCTGGTGTGCGAAGGCGGCGGACAGCGTGGAATTTTCACGGCTGGCGTGCTGGATGAGTTTATGCGCGCGCAGTTTAATCCTTTCGATCTTTATCTCGGCACATCTGCCGGGGCGCAGAACCTCTCGGCGTTTATCTGCAATCAGCCCGGTTACGCGCGCAAAGTCATCATGCGCTATACCACAAAACGCGAATTTTTCGATCCATTGCGCTTTGTCCGTGGAGGAAATCTTATCGATCTCGACTGGCTGGTGGAGGCCACCGCAAGCCAGATGCCGTTGCAAATGGATACCGCCGCGCGGTTGTTTGACAGCGGCAAATCGTTTTATATGTGCGCCTGTCGTCAGGATGACTACGCGCCGAATTACTTTTTACCAACCAAACAAAACTGGCTGGATGTGATTCGCGCCTCCAGTGCGATACCTGGCTTTTATCGTAGCGGAGTGTCGCTGGAAGGCATTAACTACCTGGATGGCGGGATCAGTGATGCGATTCCGGTTAAAGAGGCGGCAAGGCAGGGCGCTAAAACGTTGGTCGTCATCCGCACTGTGCCGTCACAAATGTACTACACGCCGCAGTGGTTCAAACGCATGGAACGCTGGCTGGGTGACAGTAGCCTGCAGCCGCTGGTCAATCTGGTGCAGCATCATGAAACCAGCTATCGTGACATTCAGCAATTTATTGAGAAACCACCGGGCAAGCTGCGGATATCCGAAATTTATCCGCCGAAGCCATTACATAGTATCGCGCTTGGCAGTCGGATTCCGGCGCTGCGTGAAGACTATAAACTTGGGCGTTTATGCGGTCGTTATTTCCTCGCCACGGTTGGCAAGCTATTAACTGAAAAAGCGCCGCTTACCCGCCATCTGGTGCCAGTGGTGACGCCGGAATCGATTGTCATTCCGCCTGCGCCAGTCGCCAACGATACGCTGGTTGCCGAAGTGAGCGACGCTCCGCAGGCGAACGACCCGACATTTAACAATGAGGATCTGGCTTGATTTGCCGTTTTATCGACACTCACTGCCATTTTGATTTCCCGCCTTTTATTGGCGATGAAGAGGCCAGCCTGCAACGCGCGGCACAAGCGGGCGTAGGCAAGATCATTGTTCCGGCGACAGAGGCGGAAAATTTTGCCCGTGTGCAGGCGTTAGCGGAAAATTATCAACCGCTGTATGCCGTATTGGGCTTGCATCCTGGTATGTTGGAAAAACATAGCGATGTGTCTCTTGAGCAGCTACAGCAGGCGCTGGAAAGGCGTCCGGCGAAGGTGGTGGCGGTGGGGGAGATCGGTCTGGATCTCTTCGGCGACGATCCGCAATTTGAGAGGCAGCAGTGGTTACTCGACGAACAACTGAAACTGGCGAAACGCTACGATCTGCCGGTGATCCTGCATTCACGGCGCACGCACGACAAACTGGCGATGCATCTTAAACGCCACGATTTGCCGCGTGCTGGTGTTGTCCACGGATTTTCTGGCAGCCAGCAACAGGCTGAACGGTTTGTACAGCTGGGCTACAAAATCGGCGTAGGCGGTACTATCACCTATCCACGCGCCAGTAAAACCCGCGATGTCATCGCAAAATTACCGCTGGCATCGTTGTTGCTGGAAACCGATGCGCCGGATATGCCGCTCAACGGTTTTCAGGGGCAGCCTAACCGCCCGGAACAGGCTGCCCGTGTGTTTGCCGTGCTTTGCGAGTTACGCCCGGAACCCGCGGATGAGATTGCCGAAGTGTTGCTTAATAACACGTATGCGGTGTTTAACGTTCGTGGGTAGTTTGCCCTTCGTAGGCAGCATCCGGCAGTCGGCGCATAATGCCTGATGCGACGCTTAACGCGTCTTATCATGCCTACAGGTTTGTGCCGAACCGTAGGCCGGATAAGGCGTTCACGCCGCATCCGGCAGTTGGCGCACAATGCCTGATGCGACGCTTGACGCGTCTTATCAGGCCTACAAGTCTGTGCCGAACCGTAGGCCGTATCCGGCATGTCACAAATAGAGCGCCGGAAATATCAACCGGCTCACCCCGCGCACCTTTAATGCATCAGCCAACGGCTCAACGTCTTCCGGCGTGGCGCTCGCCCAGCTTTGCGCCTCGCCATACACGCCGTGGGCATGAAACGCGTTCAGGCGAACCGGAACATCACCAAGTCCCTTGATAAACGCCGCCAGTTCTTCGATGTGTTGCAAATAATCCACCTGGCCTGGGATCATCAGCAAACGCAGTTCCGCCAGCTTGCCGCGCTCTGCCAGCAAATAGATGCTGCGCTTAATCTGTTGATTATCGCGTCCGGTTAATTGTTGATGACATTCGCTACCCCATGCTTTGAGATCGAGCATTGCGCCGTCACACACCGGGAGTAATTTTTCCCAGCCGGTTTCGCTCAACATACCGTTACTGTCCACCAGACAGGTGAGATGGCGCAGTTGCGGATCGTTTTTGATAGCAGTAAACAGCGCCACTACAAACGGCAGTTGGGTCGTGGCTTCGCCGCCGCTTACCGTTATCCCTTCAATAAACAGCACCGCTTTGCGCACATGGCTAAGCACTTCGTCCACGCTCATGGATTGCGCCATTGGTGTGGCATGTTGCGGACACATCTTCAGGCAGGTATCACATTGCTCGCAGACCACAGCGTTCCACACCACTTTGCCGTCAACAATCTGCAACGCCTGATGCGGACACTGTGGCACGCACTCCCCACAGTCATTGCAACGTCCCATCGTCCACGGATTGTGACAGTTTTTGCAGCGCAGATTGCAGCCCTGCAAAAACAGAGCCAGACGACTGCCTGGCCCGTCAACGCAGGAGAAGGGGATAATCTTACTGACTAAAGCGCATCTGCTGTTCATGGCTTATCACGCGCGGCTGGCGTTCCAGAATACGAGTGTTGCGTGCGGCTTCTTCGCCCAGCCAGGTGGTGTTGGTGCGTGAACCTTCGGCGCGATATTTTTCTAAATCCGACAAACGCACCATATAACCGGTAACGCGAACCAGATCGTTACCGCTGACATTGGCGGTAAATTCACGCATTCCGGCTTTAAAGGCACCGAGGCAAAGCTGTACCAGTGCCTGCGGGTTACGTTTGATGGTTTCGTCGAGCGTCAGAATGTCGCTGATGCCGGAATAATAATAAGCATGATGCGGGGCGACAGTTTGCAGATGGGTGATCGGATCTGGCTCATCGCCATACGGCAAACGCGCGCCCGGCGTGGTGCCGATATCGGAACTGATCCCCGACTGTGCGTGTAACATGGCGCGTTTTTGCCAGCCATATTTCACGGGGGTATTGGCGACAAACTCCGCCAGTTGCGCGCTGATGCGATAACCCACTTCATTTGCGGCGGCTTCTTTACCGTAGCGCGCGGCAATCCCTTCTTTCTCACACAGCAAGTTAACCGCTTCCGCCAGCCCATACATGCCAAACATTGGCACAAAACGTTCAGGGTTAATCAGCCCTTCTTTCACCAGGAAGCTATTCTCAAAGAAGTGTGATTGTTGATAGAGGAATTCACACCGCGCATCGATGATGGCGATCTGCTGCTGGCAGTAGTGCGGTAGAGTGCGCGTAAAGAAGTCATCCAGCGATTCGCTGCGCTCGGCAATGGCTTTCAGGTTAAGGCGTACCAGCGTGCTGCCACCACCCGCCAGCGGCAGTGAGTTGTAACAGCTCACAATCCCGTAGCCCCCTTTTGTGAAAATTTTATCATGCACCGGACCGTTGGCGATGTGCGGTTTGCTACATTCACAGATGTTCTTCGCCACTTCCAGCAGCAGGTCATCAGGGGTGATTTCAGGATCGTAGATAAAGGTCAGGTTCGGTGAAACCTGCGCGTCTGCACGTAAGATCGCGCGGGTAATGGGCGAATCAGACGGGCCGATATTGGCGTGCATAAAGGCATCTGGCAGGGTTCTGTCGAGGTAACGCCAGAAACGTTTTATTCGAACATCGATCTCGTTTTGTGTTAGAATTCTAACATACGGTTGCAACAACGCATCCAGTTGCCCCAGGTAGACCGGCATCGATGTGACCGACGGTACGTGGTGGTAAAGAATGGTCAGCAGAGAGAGTGCGTCATCAAGATCTTTCGCGCCTTCCAGCTCCAGCCATTCGGAACCGTTCGCCAGAAAACGAGCGTAATCGGGTAAGACATAGCGCGGTTTGTACGGCGCATGACCTTCAAACATATCGCAGATTACACCTTCATCCAGCGCGCGGCGGGCTTCGGCAGGAAGCTGTGGGTAAGGCAGATTGTTTTCTGCTTCCAGTGCCAGAAAATGGCGCTTCTGCTCCGGGCTAAGCACTGGGCTGGTGACAATTTGCTGGCAACGTTGTTGCAGTGCATTTTCATGAGAAGTGGGCATCTTCTTTTCCTTTTATGCCGAAGGTGATGCGCCATTGTAAGAAGTTTCGTGATGTTCACTTTGATCCTGATGCGTTTGCCACCACTGACGCATTCATTTGAAAGTGAATTATTTGAACCAGATCGCATTACAGTGATGCAAACTTGTAAGTAGATTTCCTTAATTGTGATGTGTATCGAAGTGTGTTGCGGAGTAGATGTTAGAATACTAACAAACTCGCAAGGTGAATTTTATTGGCGACAAGCCAGGAGAATGAAATGACTGATCTGAAAGCAAGCAGCCTGCGTGCACTGAAATTGATGGACCTGACCACCCTGAATGACGACGACACCGACGAGAAAGTAATTGCTCTGTGTCATCAGGCCAAAACTCCGGTCGGCAATACCGCCGCTATCTGTATCTATCCTCGTTTTATCCCGATTGCTCGCAAAACTCTGAAAGAGCAGGGCACCCCGGAAATCCGTATCGCTACGGTAACCAACTTCCCACACGGTAACGACGACATCGAAATCGCGCTGGCAGAAACCCGTGCGGCAATCGCCTACGGTGCTGATGAAGTTGACGTGGTGTTCCCGTACCGCGCGCTGATGGCGGGTGACGAGCAGGTTGGTTTTGACCTGGTGAAAGCCTGTAAAGAGGCTTGCGCGGCAGCGAATGTACTGCTGAAAGTGATCATCGAAACCGGCGAACTGAAAGACGAAGCGCTGATCCGTAAAGCGTCTGAAATCTCCATCAAAGCGGGTGCGGACTTCATCAAAACCTCTACCGGTAAAGTGGCTGTGAACGCGACGCCGGAAAGCGCTCGCATCATGATGGAAGTGATCCGTGATATGGGCGTAGAAAAAACCGTTGGTTTCAAACCGGCGGGCGGCGTGCGTACTGCGGAAGATGCGCAGAAATATCTCGCCATCGCAGATGAACTGTTCGGTGCTGACTGGGCTGATGCGCGTCACTACCGCTTTGGTGCTTCCAGCCTGCTGGCAAGCCTGCTGAAAGCGCTGGGCCACGGCGACGGTAAGAGCGCCAGCAGCTACTAAGTAAGATGCTTTACGCCTGATGCGCTGCGCTTATCAGGCCTACGAGACGTATCTACCCGTAGGCCGGATAAGGCGTAGACGCATCCGGCAAAAGCCGCCTCATACTCTTTTCCTCGGGAGGTTACCTTGTTTCTCGCACAAGAAATTATTCGTAAAAAACGTGATGGTCATGCGCTGAGCGATGAAGAAATTCGTTTCTTTATCAACGGTATTCGCGACAACACTATTTCCGAAGGGCAGATTGCCGCCCTCGCGATGACCATTTTCTTCCACGATATGACAATGCCTGAGCGTGTCTCGCTGACCATGGCGATGCGAGATTCAGGAACCGTTCTCGACTGGAAAAGCCTGCATCTGAATGGCCCGATTGTTGATAAACACTCGACCGGCGGCGTCGGCGATGTCACTTCGCTGATGTTGGGGCCGATGGTCGCAGCCTGCGGCGGCTATATTCCGATGATCTCCGGTCGCGGCCTCGGTCATACTGGCGGTACGCTCGACAAACTGGAATCCATCCCTGGCTTCGACATTTTCCCGGATGACAACCGTTTCCGCGAAATTATTAAAGACGTCGGCGTGGCGATTATCGGTCAGACCAGTTCACTGGCTCCGGCTGATAAACGTTTCTACGCGACCCGTGATATTACCGCAACCGTGGACTCCATCCCGCTGATCACTGCCTCGATCCTGGCGAAGAAACTGGCGGAAGGTCTGGACGCGCTGGTGATGGACGTGAAAGTGGGTAGCGGCGCGTTTATGCCGACCTACGAACTCTCTGAAGCCCTTGCCGAAGCGATTGTTGGCGTGGCTAACGGCGCTGGCGTGCGCACCACCGCGCTGCTCACCGACATGAATCAGGTACTGGCCTCCAGTGCAGGTAACGCGGTTGAAGTTCGTGAAGCGGTGCAGTTCCTGACGGGTGAGTATCGTAACCCGCGTCTGTTTGATGTCACGATGGCGCTGTGCGTGGAGATGTTGATCTCCGGCAAACTGGCGAAAGATGACGCCGAAGCGCGCGCGAAATTGCAGGCGGTGCTGGACAACGGTAAAGCGGCAGAAGTCTTTGGTCGTATGGTAGCGGCACAAAAAGGCCCGACCGACTTCGTTGAGAACTACGCGAAGTATCTGCCGACAGCGATGCTGACGAAAGCAGTCTATGCTGATACCGAAGGTTTTGTCAGTGAAATGGATACCCGCGCGCTGGGGATGGCAGTAGTTGCAATGGGCGGCGGTCGTCGTCAGGCATCTGACACCATCGATTACAGCGTCGGCTTTACTGATATGGCGCGTCTGGGCGACCAGGTAGACGGTCAGCGTCCGCTGGCGGTTATCCTCGCGAAAGACGAAAACAGCTGGCAGGAAGCGGCGAAAGCGGTGAAAGCGGCAATTAAACTTGCCGATAACGCACCGGAAAGCACACCAACTGTCTATCGCCGTATCAGCGAATAACGGTATACTGATCTGATCATTTAAATTTGAAGCACTGAGTACGGAGAACATATGAAACGTGCATTTATTATGGTGCTGGACTCATTCGGCATCGGCGCTACAGAAGATGCAGAACGCTTTGGTGACGTCGGGGCTGACACCCTGGGTCATATCGCAGAAGCTTGTGCCAAAGGCGAAGCTGATAATGGTCGTAAAGGGCCGCTCAATCTGCCAAATCTGACCCGTCTGGGGCTGGCGAAAGCACACGAAGGTTCTACCGGTTTCATTCCGGCGGGAATGGACGGCAACGCTGAAGTTATCGGCGCGTACGCATGGGCGCACGAAATGTCATCCGGTAAAGATACCCCGTCTGGTCACTGGGAAATCGCCGGTGTCCCGGTTCTGTTTGAGTGGGGATATTTCTCCGATCACGAAAACAGCTTCCCGCAAGAGCTGCTGGATAAACTGGTCGAACGCGCTAATCTGCCGGGTTACCTCGGTAACTGCCACTCTTCCGGTACGGTCATTCTGGATCAACTGGGCGAAGAGCACATGAAAACCGGCAAGCCGATTTTCTATACCTCCGCTGACTCCGTGTTCCAGATTGCCTGCCATGAAGAAACTTTCGGTCTGGATAAACTCTACGAACTGTGCGAAATCGCCCGTGAAGAGCTGACCAACGGCGGCTACAATATCGGTCGTGTTATCGCTCGTCCGTTTATCGGTGACAAAGCTGGTAACTTCCAGCGTACCGGTAACCGTCACGACTTGGCTGTTGAGCCGCCAGCACCGACCGTGCTGCAGAAACTGGTTGATGAAAAACACGGCCAGGTGGTTTCTGTCGGTAAAATTGCAGACATCTACGCCAACTGCGGTATCACCAAAAAAGTGAAAGCGACTGGCTTGGACGCGCTGTTTGACGCCACCATCAAAGAGATGAAAGAAGCGGGTGATAACACCATCGTCTTCACCAACTTCGTTGACTTCGACTCTTCCTGGGGCCACCGCCGCGACGTCGCCGGTTATGCTGCGGGTCTGGAACTGTTCGACCGCCGTCTGCCGGAGCTGATGTCTCTGCTGCGCGATGACGACATCCTGATCCTCACCGCTGACCACGGTTGCGATCCGACCTGGACCGGTACTGACCACACGCGTGAACACATTCCGGTACTGGTATATGGCCCGAAAGTAAAACCGGGCTCACTGGGTCACCGTGAAACCTTCGCGGATATCGGCCAGACTCTGGCAAAATATTTTGGTACTTCTGATATGGAATATGGCAAAGCCATGTTCTGATGGATTTGGGCGGAGCGTTGACTCCGCCTTTGTTATGTCACAAAAAGGATAAAACAATGGCTACCCCACACATTAATGCAGAAATGGGCGATTTCGCTGACGTAGTTTTGATGCCAGGCGACCCGCTGCGTGCGAAGTATATTGCTGAAACTTTCCTTGAAGATGCCCGTGAAGTGAACAACGTTCGCGGTATGCTGGGCTTCACTGGTACTTACAAAGGCCGCAAAATTTCCGTAATGGGTCACGGTATGGGTATCCCGTCCTGCTCCATCTACACCAAAGAACTGATCACCGATTTCGGCGTGAAGAAAATTATCCGCGTTGGTTCCTGTGGCGCAGTTCTGCCGCACGTAAAACTGCGCGACGTCGTTATCGGTATGGGGGCCTGCACCGATTCCAAAGTTAACCGCATCCGTTTTAAAGACCATGACTTTGCCGCTATCGCTGACTTTGACATGGTGCGTAACGCAGTAGATGCAGCTAAAGCACTGGGCGTTGATGCTCGCGTGGGTAACCTGTTCTCCGCTGACCTGTTCTACTCTCCGGACGGCGAAATGTTCGACGTGATGGAAAAATACGGCATCCTCGGCGTGGAAATGGAAGCGGCTGGTATCTACGGCGTGGCTGCAGAGTTTGGCGCGAAAGCCCTGACCATCTGCACCGTGTCTGACCACATCCGCACTCACGAGCAGACCACTGCCGCTGAGCGTCAGACCACCTTCAACGACATGATCAAAATCGCACTGGAATCCGTTCTGCTGGGCGATAAAGAGTAATTGTGTTTCGCTGAAAGGCGATTGTCGTGTTAAGCCGGAGTGGGGGACTGCTCCGGCTTTTTAGTATCTATTCATCAATAGCAACTGATTTATAGATTTACTATTATTTTTCATATGGATAGAAAATAAAAAACATTCAAGTATCTATTCACGAATCTATTCATTTATGTTCAGCCGTCATCCAGGAAGGGCATATCAGCAACTCTGGTGGACAACCATAAATTTCTGCCATTTTGCTTTTGATGTTTGAGCTAAGCCGTTCCGTCTTTTCGATCTGTTTTAGAGAATTAATCGAGATACCTAACATTTTACTTACTTCAGCAAGCGATAATTTATGCCTGATACGCACGGCGGCTAGCCAGGAAATACGCTGGCTGAACATTAAATTGATAATCTCCCGTTCCTGGTTTTCCAGATCGATCATATTTCCTTCCTTGGATATTTTAATCAGCGAGTTACCTTACCGCCCCCGCTATCCACGTCGACAACTCCCGTAGCTCTTTTTCCTGGTCCGGGAAGTCAACCAACAGCGCTTCGCACTCTTGTTGCAGCATATCCGCGCGGTACAGGCAGCCTTGCAGTCGCCCGGCGAGGGCTTCCAGCGGCGCGGGGTTGAGGCTGTCGGTAAATACCTGGGCGCGGGTGATATGGCCTTTTTCAACGTCGAAATGCAGTTCCACGCCGCCCCAGCTAAAGCGTTCATCCAGCAGATGCGAGAATGCCGGAGCCTGACCGAAGTTCCACTCTCAGCTACTCTGACGGGCAAAGGTTTCGGCGAAGTTTGGCAAGTCTGGCGTTTTGTCCGGGGAGATGATTTCCGCTTCCACGTGCTCGCCATAATGGGCGAAAAAGGCCTCGGTTATGGCCTCGCAAACCTGCTCATGGTGAGCCCCGGCAGCAGCTCGGTGAGGTTGGTCACGCGGGAACGCACTGAAGTAATGCCTTTCGCCGCCAGTTTCTTTTTATCCGGATTGAGATAGTTTGCCAGGCGGCTGAGGTCGGCATTGAGTAGCAAGGTGCCGTGGTGGAAGCCGCGATCTTTGGTTTCGCGATAGGCCGAGCCTGAGACTTTGCGGTCGCCTTCGACGGTTTTCACCACCAGATCGTTACGTCCGGACGCTTCGGCGCTGACGCCGAGCGCGTTCAGCGCATTGAGCACAATCGACGTGGAGATAGTTTTATCGTACTCCGGCTTGCCAGCCATAAAGGTAAAGCAGGTATTGCCGAGATCGTGGAACACCGCGCCGCCACTGCGCCGCGCCAGGCGGACGTTATCTTCTTCCATCCGCCGGGTATTACACTCTTTCCACGGGTTCTGCGCGCGACCAATTACTACCGTGTCGGCATTGCGCCAGAGAAACAGAACGCGCTGCGTGGCGGGCATTTGGCGAAAAATACACTCTTCCACCGCCAGGTTAAACCACGGGTCGTAAGAGTCAGAGATGAGCAGGCGTAATGTGGACATAACGATTTCCTTTCTTGTAGTAATGGGTCACTCTTTTTTCTCGCTTTCTTCCTCTTCCGGCACCGGTTTGCTGGCGGTTAACAGGAAGGGCGATTGCTGCCAGCGGGTGCGTTTACCCTGTAGCAGCGTGCGGGTCAGCACTACGCCGATTGCCAGTGAGAGCAGCAACATCAGGCGTAAAATGTTAGTGGTGTTATCCACCTGTTGGGCTTCGGTGGCGAGCGTATGGGTGTCGAGTGTCAGGCGCAGATAGCCGAGCGGTCCGTTTTTACCCGCAATTGGCTCGACAATCTGCTGGTTAAAATAGCCGCCTGCTTTTTTACCGTCGAGCGCCAGCCGATCGCGCACTTCGACGCTTTCGCCAGAACGTGCGATAAGATCGCCTTGTTCGTCATACACACCCGCGTCGAGGATACGGCTTTCATCTGTTAACTGATCGAGGATCGCCTGAATGCGTTTTTCATCCGGTGAGTCGGTACGCATCAGCGGTGCAACGTTCAGCGTCACCTGACGCGCCAGGGTGCGGGCCAGTTCTTCCAGCTGTGGATTACGCTGTCGCTGGTGGTTTTGACTAAACCATGACGCCCCCTGCATCAGTGCCACTAACAAGGCAAGACAGAACAGGACAATCACTGCCCGATGTAGCCGGAATTTCAGTTTTGTGCGAGCCATCTTCCACCCTTTGAAAATTTGAGACTTAATGTTGCCAGAAGCAATGGATACAAGGTAGCCTCATGCGTTATTTTCCCTGCTTCGAACGATTTTACAGGAGCCTTAATGCCTAACATTACCTGGTGCGACCTGCCTGAAGATGTCTCTTTATGGCCGGGTCTGCCTCTTTCATTAAGTGGTGATGAAGTGATGCCACTGGATTACCACGCAGGTCGTAGCGGCTGGCTGCTGTATGGTCGTGGGCTGGATAAACAGCGTCTGACCCAATACCAGAGCAAACTGGGTGCGGCGATGGTGATTGTTGCCGCCTGGTGCGTGGAAGATTATCAGGTGATTCGTCTGGCAGGTTCACTCACCGCACGGGCTACACGCCTGGCCCACGAAGCGCAGCTGGATGTCGCCCCGCTGGGGAAAATCCCGCACCTGCGCACGCCGGGTTTGCTGGTGATGGACATGGATTCCACCGCCATCCAGATTGAATGTATTGATGAAATTGCCAAGCTGGCCGGAACGGGCGAGATGGTGGCGGAGGTAACCGAACGGGCGATGCGCGGCGAACTCGATTTTACCGCCAGCCTGCGCAGCCGCGTGGCGACGCTGAAAGGCGCTGACGCCAATATTCTGCAACAGGTGCGTGAAAATCTGCCGCTGATGCCAGGCTTAACGCAGCTGGTGCTCAAGCTGGAAACGCTGGGCTGGAAAGTGGCGATTGCCTCCGGCGGCTTTACTTTCTTTGCTGAATACCTGCGCGACAAGCTGCGCCTGACAGCCGTGGTAGCCAATGAACTGGAGATCATGGACGGTAAATTTACCGGCAATGTGATCGGCGACATCGTAGACGCGCAGTACAAAGCGAAAACTCTGACTCGCCTCGCGCAGGAGTATGAAATCCCGCTGGCGCAGACCGTGGCGATTGGCGATGGAGCTAATGACCTGCCGATGATCAAAGCAGCAGGGCTGGGGATTGCCTACCATGCCAAGCCAAAAGTGAATGAAAAGGCGGAAGTCACCATCCGTCACGCTGACCTGATGGGGGTATTCTGCATCCTCTCTGGCAGCCTGAATCAGAAGTAATTGCCTGCCCGTCATCCTGCGGGCGGCACAGCATTAACGAGGTACACCGTGGCAAAAGCTCCAAAACGCGCCTTTGTTTGTAATGAATGCGGGGCCGATTATCCGCGCTGGCAGGGGCAGTGCAGTGCCTGTCATGCCTGGAACACCATCACCGAGGTGCGTCTTGCTGCGTCGCCAACGGTGGCGCGTAACGAGCGTCTCAGCGGCTATGCCGGTAGCGCCGGGGTGGCAAAAGTCCAGAAACTCTCCGATATCAGCCTTGAAGAGCTGCCGCGTTTTTCCACCGGATTTAAAGAGTTCGACCGCGTACTAGGAGGCGGCGTGGTGCCAGGAAGTGCCATTCTGATTGGCGGTAACCCTGGTGCGGGGAAATCCACGCTGTTGCTGCAAACGCTGTGCAAACTGGCCCAGCAGATGAAAACGCTGTATGTCACCGGCGAAGAGTCGCTGCAACAGGTGGCAATGCGCGCTCATCGCCTTGGCCTGCCGACTGACAATCTCAATATGTTGTCGGAAACCAGCATCGAGCAGATCTGCCTGATTGCCGAAGAAGAGCAACCGAAGCTGATGGTAATTGACTCGATCCAGGTGATGCATATGGCGGATGTACAATCATCGCCTGGTAGCGTGGCGCAGGTGCGTGAAACGGCGGCTTATCTGACGCGTTTCGCCAAAACGCGCGGTGTGGCGATTGTCATGGTTGGACACGTAACCAAAGATGGTTCGCTGGCTGGCCCGAAAGTGCTGGAACACTGTATCGACTGTTCGGTGCTTCTGGATGGCGATGCCGACTCCCGTTTTCGCACCTTACGCAGCCATAAAAACCGCTTCGGCGCGGTGAATGAGCTGGGCGTCTTCGCGATGACCGAACAGGGGCTGCGTGAAGTCAGCAACCCTTCGGCAATTTTCTTAAGTCGCGGAGATGAAGTGACCTCCGGCAGCTCCGTGATGGTGGTGTGGGAAGGAACGCGTCCGTTGCTGGTGGAGATTCAGGCGCTGGTCGATCACTCGATAATGGCGAATCCGCGCCGCGTGGCAGTGGGGCTGGAACAAAACCGTCTGGCAATCCTGCTGGCTGTCTTGCACCGTCACGGTGGTCTGCAAATGGCCGATCAGGATGTGTTTGTGAACGTGGTCGGCGGCGTGAAGGTAACCGAAACCAGCGCCGACTTAGCGTTACTGCTGGCGATGGTTTCCAGCCTGCGTGACAGACCGCTGCCACAGGATCTGGTGGTGTTTGGTGAAGTCGGGCTGGCAGGGGAGATCCGCCCGGTGCCCAGTGGCCAGGAGCGGATTTCTGAAGCGGCGAAACACGGTTTTCGCCGGGCGATTGTTCCGGCGGCTAACGTACCGAAAAAAGCGCCGGAAGGGATGCAGATTTTTGGCGTTAAAAAACTCTCCGACGCGCTTAGCGTGTTCGACGACTTATAATGAGAGATACGGAGGGAGATATGTCGTCATTTGATTACCTGAAAACTGCCATCAAGCAACAGGGCTGCACGCTACAGCAGGTAGCTGATGCCAGCGGTATGACCAAAGGGTATTTAAGCCAGTTACTGAATGCCAAAATTAAAAGCCCCAGCGCGCAAAAGCTGGAGGCATTGCACCGTTTTTTGGGGCTTGAATTTCCCCGGCAGAAGAAAACCATTGGTGTCGTATTCGGTAAGTTCTACCCGCTGCATACCGGACATATCTACCTTATCCAGCGCGCCTGTAGCCAGGTTGACGAGCTGCATATCATTATGGGTTTTGACGATACCCGCGACCGCGCGTTGTTTGAAGACAGCGCCATGTCGCAGCAGCCCACGGTGCCGGATCGTCTGCGCTGGCTATTGCAAACCTTTAAATATCAGAAAAATATCCGTATTCATGCTTTCAACGAAGAGGGCATGGAGCCGTATCCGCATGGCTGGGATGTGTGGAGCAACGGCATCAAAAAGTTTATGGCTGAAAAGGGGATCCAGCCGGACCTGATCTACACCTCGGAAGAAGCCGATGCGCCACAGTATATGGAACATCTGGGGATCGAGACGGTGCTGGTCGATCCGAAACGTACCTTTATGAGTATCAGCGGTGCGCAGATCCGCGAAAACCCGTTCCGCTACTGGGAATATATTCCTACCGAAGTGAAGCCGTTTTTTGTGCGTACCGTGGCGATCCTTGGCGGCGAGTCGAGCGGTAAATCCACCCTGGTAAACAAACTTGCCAATATCTTCAACACCACCAGTGCGTGGGAATATGGCCGCGATTATGTCTTTTCACACCTCGGCGGTGATGAAATCGCATTGCAGTATTCCGACTACGATAAAATCGCGTTGGGTCACGCACAATACATTGATTTTGCAGTGAAATACGCCAATAAAGTGGCGTTTATTGACACCGATTTTGTCACTACCCAGGCGTTCTGCAAAAAGTACGAAGGGCGTGAGCATCCGTTCGTGCAGGCGCTGATTGATGAATACCGTTTCGATCTGGTGATCCTGCTGGAGAACAACACGCCGTGGGTGGCGGATGGTTTACGCAGCCTCGGCAGTTCGGTGGATCGCAAAGAGTTCCAGAACTTGCTGGTGGAGATGCTGGAAGAGAACAATATCGAATTCGTGCGGGTTGAAGAGGACGATTACGACAGCCGTTTCCTGCGCTGCGTGGAGCTGGTGCGGGAGATGATGGGGGAGCAAGGATAACCGTGACGAAACTGCTCAAAGGCGAGGTATAAAATGAGTTTTTTTGATGAGTTGAAAACCTCTCTGGAAGAGGCTGTCGAGATTAAACAAGGTTTGAAAAAACCTGCACGGGTGACCCGCCACGAAATTGAGGATGCTAAGGCTGTTGTAGACCGGAAAAGGTGTTCACGCCGCATCCGGCATTCGGTGCTCAATGCCTGATGCGACGCTTACCGCGTCTTATCAGGCCTACAGTTTTACAACGTATTGAAATTGCTGGTTTTGTAGGCCGGATAAGGCGTTCGCGCCGCATCCGGCATTTTACGCATTACTTCGCAATACGCTTGTACTTGATACGCTTCGGCTCCAGCGCGTCTGCGCCCAGCGTGCGTTTTTTGTACTCTTCGTACTCAGTAAAGTTACCTTCGAAGAACTCAACTTTACCTTCATCCTGGTAGTCCAGGATGTGCGTGGCGATACGGTCGAGGAACCAACGGTCGTGCGAGATAACCATCGCACAGCCCGGGAACTCCAGCAGGGCGTTTTCCAGCGCGCGCAGGGTTTCGATATCCAGGTCGTTGGTTGGTTCGTCGAGCAGCAGCATGTTGCCGCCAACCTGCAGCAGCTTCGCCAGATGCAGACGACCGCGCTCACCACCGGAAAGTTCGCCAACACGTTTACCCTGATCAACCCCTTTAAAGTTAAAGCGGCCAACGTAGGCGCGGCTTGGCATCTCGGTGTTGCCGATCTTCATAATATCCAGCCCGCCGGAAACTTCTTCCCAAACGGTTTTGCTGTTATCCATTGAGTCACGGAACTGATCAACCGATGCCAGTTTCACCGTTTCACCCAAAGTGATGGTGCCGCTGTCCGGCGGTTCCTGACCGGAGATCATACGGAACAGGGTCGATTTACCCGCGCCGTTCGGACCGATGATCCCGACGATCGCCCCTTTCGGGATCGAGAAGCTCAGGTCATCAATCAGCAGGCGATCGCCGTAGGATTTACGCAGGTTGCTGACTTCCAGCACTTTATCGCCCAGACGCGGTCCAGGTGGAATAAACAGTTCGTTGGTTTCGTTACGTTTCTGGTATTCGGTGCTGTTCAGCTCTTCAAAGCGTGCCAGACGTGCTTTACCTTTCGACTGGCGGCCTTTAGTTCCCTGACGTACCCACTCCAGCTCTTTCTCGATCGACTTACGACGCGCCGCTTCTTGTGAAGCTTCCTGCGCCAGACGCTGATCTTTCTGCTCCAGCCAGGAGGAGTAGTTACCTTCCCACGGAATTCCTTCACCGCGGTCCAGTTCGAGGATCCAGCCTGCAACGTTATCGAGGAAGTAACGGTCGTGAGTAATCGCCACCACGGTGCCTTCGAAGTCGTGCAGGAAGCGTTCCAGCCACGCCACGGATTCGGCATCCAGGTGGTTGGTCGGTTCGTCGAGCAGCAGCATGTCTGGTTTTTCCAGCAGCAGGCGGCACAACGCCACGCGACGACGCTCACCACCGGAGAGGTTAGCGATTTTCGCGTCCCAATCTGGCAGACGCAGCGCATCCGCCGCACGCTCCAGCTGTACGTTCAGGTTATGACCGTCGTGAGCCTGAATGATCTCTTCCAGACGGCCTTGTTCAGCGGCCAGCTTGTCAAAATCGGCATCCGGATCGGCGTACAGCGCATACACTTCATCCAGGCGTTTCAGGGCGTTAACCACTTCTGAAACCGCTTCTTCAATGGACTCACGCACGGTGTGTTCCGGGTTCAGCTGCGGTTCCTGCGGCAGATAACCAATCTTGATGTCTGGCTGCGGACGCGCTTCACCTTCGATGTCTTTATCAATGCCCGCCATAATGCGCAGCAGGGTGGACTTACCCGCGCCGTTCAGACCCAGGACACCAATTTTTGCCCCAGGGAAGAAACTCAGAGAGATGTTTTTCAAAATATGACGTTTCGGCGGAACAACTTTGCCGACACGATGCATGGTATAAACGAATTGAGCCACGTTGGACTTCGCCTCTATGTTTATCGTGATGATGAGTTTTCAAAGGCGAAGTGTAGCCTGTTTCCCCGCCTAATCCCAGTTGGTCGATCACCTTCGCAGTAAAAGTAAAAAAGTGTCCGTAACGTGGCGTAAACGGCAATGACTGGTTAGCATAAATCTATTACGCGGCATGACGCTGCATTGATGTATTTACACTTAGAGGATGCGCTTGTGGAAAAAGCCAAACAAGTTACCTGGCGGCTGTTGGCTGCCGGTGTCTGTCTGCTGACGGTCAGCAGCGTGGCGCGAGCCGACTCACTGGATGAGCAGCGTAGCCGTTACGCGCAAATCAAGCAGGCCTGGGATAATCGACAGATGGATGTGGTCGAACAAATGATGCCTGGACTGAAGGATTATCCGCTTTATCCCTACCTGGAATACCGCCAGATCACCGATGACCTGATGAATCAACCGGCGGTGACGGTCACTAACTTTGTTCGCGCTAACCCCACGCTTCCTCCCGCTCGCACGCTGCAATCTCGTTTCGTCAATGAACTGGCGCGGCGTGAAGACTGGCGTGGCTTGTTAGCCTTTAGCCCGGAAAAGCCCGGAACTACCGAAGCGCAATGTAATTACTACTATGCGAAATGGAACACCGGGCAGAGTGAAGAAGCCTGGCAAGGGGCGAAAGAGCTGTGGCTAACCGGCAAGAGCCAGCCTAACGCCTGTGACAAGTTATTTAGCGTCTGGCGTGCGTCAGGTAAACAAGATCCGCTGGCGTATTTAGAGCGTATCCGTCTGGCGATGAAAGCGGGTAACACAGGCCTGGTAACAGTGCTGGCAGGGCAGATGCCTGCCGATTACCAGACTATCGCCTCGGCAATCATTTCACTGGCGAACAACCCTAATACGGTACTGACCTTCGCGCGTACAACCGGCGCGACCGATTTTACCCGTCAAATGGCGGCGGTGGCGTTTGCCAGTGTGGCGCGGCAGGATGCCGAAAATGCACGGCTGATGATCCCGTCGCTTGCCCAGGCGCAGCAGCTTAATGAAGATCAGATTCAGGAGCTGCGCGATATCGTCGCCTGGCGTTTGATGGGCAATGATGTCACCGATGAGCAGGCGAAATGGCGCGATGACGCCATTATGCGCTCGCAATCCACGTCGTTGATTGAACGCCGTGTGCGAATGGCGCTTGGCACCGGCGATCGTCGCGGCCTGAATACCTGGCTGGCGCGTCTGCCGATGGAAGCAAAAGAGAAAGATGAATGGCGTTACTGGCAGGCGGATTTATTGCTGGAACGCGGACGTGAAGCTGAAGCGAAAGAGATTTTGCATCAACTCATACAACAGCGTGGTTTCTACCCGATGGTTGCAGCACAACGCATCGGTGAAGAGTATGAGCTGAAGATTGATAAAGCGCCGCAGAATGTTGACAGCACCCTGACTCAGGGGCCGGAGATGGCGCGCGTGCGCGAGTTGATGTACTGGAATCTCGATAATACCGCGCGTAGCGAGTGGGCCAATCTGGTGAAGAGCAAGTCAAAAACAGAGCAGGCTCAACTGGCTCGGTATGCTTTCAATAACCAATGGTGGGATCTTAGCGTTCAGGCAACGATCGCCGGGAAGCTTTGGGATCATCTGGAAGAGCGATTCCCGCTGGCTTACAACGATCTTTTCAAACGTTACACCAGTGTGAAAGAGATCCCGCAAAGCTATGCGATGGCGATTGCCCGTCAGGAGAGCGCCTGGAATCCGAAAGTGAAATCACCGGTAGGGGCCAGCGGCCTGATGCAGATTATGCCTGGTACAGCGACCCATACGGTGAAGATGTTCTCTATTCCTGGTTATAGCAGCCCTGGGCAATTGCTGGATCCGGAAACGAACATCAACATTGGCACCAGTTACCTGCAATATGTTTATCAGCAGTTTGGCAATAACCGTATTTTCTCCTCAGCAGCTTATAACGCCGGACCTGGACGGGTGCGAACCTGGCTTGGCAACAGCGCCGGGCGTATCGACGCTGTGGCATTTGTCGAGAGTATTCCGTTCTCCGAGACGCGCGGTTATGTGAAGAACGTGCTGGCTTATGATGCTTACTACCGCTATTTCATGGGGGATAAACCGACGTTGATGAGCGCCACGGAATGGGGACGTCGTTACTGATCCGCACGTTTATGATATGCTATCGTACTCTTTAGCGAGTACAACCGGGGGAGTCATTTTGCTTCCCCCGCTAACAATGGCGACATATTATGGCCCAACAATCACCCTATTCAGCAGCGATGGCAGAACAGCGTCACCAGGAGTGGTTACGTTTTGTCGACCTGCTTAAGAATGCCTACCAAAACGATCTCCATTTACCGTTGTTAAACCTGATGCTGACGCCAGATGAGCGCGAAGCGTTGGGGACTCGCGTGCGTATTGTCGAAGAGCTGTTGCGTGGCGAAATGAGTCAGCGTGAGTTAAAAAATGAACTCGGCGCGGGCATCGCGACGATTACGCGTGGATCTAACAGCCTGAAAGCCGCGCCCGTGGAGCTGCGTCAGTGGCTGGAAGAGGTGTTGCTGAAAAGCGATTGATTTTGTAGGCCTGATAAGACGCGGCAGCGTCGCATCAGGCATCGTGCACCGAATGTCGGATGCGGCGTGAACGCCTTATCCGTCCTACAATGCCTGATACACGGCATTGTGAAACGGACTCAGCGCCAGGATCACCGCCTGGTGATAGACGCTGGCGCGAGTGAGTTTCCCGGCGGTAAACACGCCGATCGCCCCTTCCTTACGACCAATCTCATCAATACCGGTATAACGCGACTCACGGGACCAAGCGCCTCGCCTTCACGAACTTTTTCCAGAATCACCGCAGGTAACGGCAAAGTTGCCGAACGCGCCTCGCCGCGCTGGCTGGCGTTTTCAATCACCACCCAACTGAAAGTGCTGTCGCCATCAATGCCAGCTTCAATCGCCACCCAAAAATCAGCCTCTGGAAGTAAACGGCGGGCATTTGCTACCCGATTTCGTGCGCCAGCGCGCGTTTCCTCACTGCCAAAGGGTTGTTCCGGTACACCGCTCTCGACGGCAACGGATGCAATATGGCAGGATCCTTCGCCGAAGATCTCGTGAAATGCCTGCAGAATGGCCTGAATTTTAGCGGGATTGGTGGTCGCACAGACAACTTGGTGCATAATCAGCATTACTCAGAAAATTAACGTTACAGCAGTATACGGAAAAAAAGCATGTTACAGGTATACCTAGTCCGCCACGGTGAAACGCAGTGGAACGCCGAGCGACGTATTCAGGGCCAGTCTGACAGCCCGCTGACCGCCAAAGGTGAGCAACAGGCGATGCAGGTGGCAACCCGTGCCAAAGAGCTTGGCATTACGCATATTATCAGTAGCGATTTAGGACGCACCCGGCGTACGGCGGAAATCATCGCCCAGGCCTGCGGCTGTGACATCATCTTTGATTCTCGCCTGCGTGAATTAAACATGGGTGTGCTGGAAAAAAGACATATCGATTCTCTGACCGAAGAAGAAGAGAACTGGCGTCGGCAGCTGGTCAATGGCACCGTTGACGGGCGTATTCCTGAAGGCGAGTCAATGCAGGAGCTCAGCGATCGCGTCAATGCGGCACTGGAATCTTGCCGGGACTTACCGCAGGGAAGCCGACCGCTGCTGGTGAGCCATGGTATTGCACTGGGATGTCTGGTGAGTACGATTCTCGGATTACCAGCATGGGCAGAGCGCCGCTTACGTCTGCGTAACTGTTCTATTTCGCGCGTGGATTATCAGGAAAGCCTGTGGCTGGCGTCTGGCTGGGTCGTTGAAACCGCAGGGGACATCTCGCATCTGGACGCCCCTGCATTAGATGAGCTGCAGCGTTAACGGCGGATAGGAATCAGCAGTTCACAGCGCAGATTAATTGGGCGATCTCCCGCTTTGGCGTCTTCTGCCGGGTAGTATCGCTCAATATCCTGACCTTTACGGCGCGTCAGATTGAGCATTGGCATGCACGTTCCGTATACCGTCAGGATAAACTCCTGCACGCCGGTTCCCAGACCTTCATAGGTAAACATCACATATTCGCCGCCCTGCAGCATCACCGGATGCCCCGTCAGTACATAGCCATCTGCCTGATCCTGGGCTAACGCGGTGGTATAGAATACCTCTTGTTCGTCGTCTTTATCCTGACTCGGACGCGTTTCATTCAGGCCGTAGAGCACCGGCGGAATGGTCGGCGCGTTGCCGAGAAAATCGTGCCAGAACTGATAACGCATTTCATGGCGGAAATCAGAGATTTGCTCCAGCGAACAGGAGTAGCTCTGGGTAACACCAATCAGCGGCGTATCTTCCAGGGTGACAAATTTGTGCTCTGGCATTGTGAATTCACCCAGACGTAGCGGCGGGCGAATACCAAAGGCGCTCCATTCAGGAGAACGGCGGTAAAGTGCAGGAGTCTGGGCAAACTGCTTCTTGAATGCGCGGGTAAATGTCTGTTGAGAGTCGAAGCGGTATTGCAGCGCGATGTCCAGAATCGGACGCGCAGTCAGGCGTAGTGCGACCGCCGATTTCGACAAACGACGAGCACGAATATACGCGCCAATAGCATGGCCAGTGACATCTTTAAACATTCTCTGTAAGTGCCACTTGGAATAACCTGCTTTCGCCGCTACATTGTCGAGCGACAGGGGCTGATCCAGATGACCTTCCAGCCAGATTAAAAGGTCGCGAATAATGCCGGCCTGATCCATAAAATATCCTCATCCTTTCAACAACGAGCACCTGACATCAGGTAATTGGATAATAGCATTTTTTGCTGTTTTAGCATTCAGTGTTTTTTTCTTAGTAGAGTATGTTTTAGGGCTTGACGGAAATAAAAGAATTGAGATTTTGTTCTTAATCAATATGTTATTTACCGTGACGAACTAATTGCTCGTGTAATAGATAAAAATGGTAACAATATGAAATACAAGCATTTGATCCTGTCTTTAAGCCTGATAATGCTGGGGCCATTGGCTCATGCAGAAGAGATTGGTTCGGTCGACACCGTATTTAAAATGATCGGCCCGGATCACAAAATTGTTGTGGAAGCCTTTGACGATCCCGATGTGAAAAATGTCACCTGTTATGTGAGCCGGGCGAAAACCGGTGGTATTAAAGGGGGATTGGGCCTGGCAGAAGATACCTCCGATGCGGCCATTTCTTGTCAGCAAGTCGGGCCGATTGAACTGTCGGATCGTATTAAAAACGGCAAAGCTCAGGGCGAGGTAGTATTCAAAAAACGCACGTCCCTGGTCTTTAAGTCGTTACAGGTCGTGCGCTTTTATGACGCCAAACGCAACGCGCTCGCTTATCTGGCTTACTCCGACAAAGTTGTAGAAGGTTCGCCGAAAAACGCGATTAGCGCGGTTCCTGTCATGCCGTGGCGGCAATAACAGAGGCGATTTATGCAACGGGAAACGGTCTGGTTAGTGGAAGATGAGCAAGGGATAGCCGACACGCTGGTCTACATGTTGCAGCAGGAAGGTTTTGCCGTCGAGGTCTTTGAGCGAGGTTTGCCGGTGCTGGATAAAGCTCGCCAGCAGGTTCCCGACGTCATGATTCTCGACGTTGGTTTGCCTGATATCAGTGGCTTTGAATTGTGCCGCCAGTTACTGGCGCTCTATCCGGCGTTACCTGTACTGTTCCTGACGGCCCGAAGTGAAGAGGTCGATCGCCTGCTTGGGCTGGAAATTGGCGCTGACGACTATGTGGCTAAACCGTTTTCACCCCGCGAAGTGTGCGCCAGGGTGCGCACCTTACTGCGTCGGGTGAAGAAGTTCTCGACGCCGTCTCCCGTCATCCGTATTGGTCATTTTGAATTGAATGAACCCGCGGCGCAGATCAGCTGGTTTGACACGCCATTAACGCTGACGCGGTATGAGTTTTTATTGCTGAAGACGTTACTCAAGTCGCCAGGCCGCGTCTGGTCCCGCCAGCAACTAATGGATAGCGTGTGGGAAGATGCGCAGGACACCTACGATCGCACCGTCGATATCCACATTAAAACGCTGCGTGCCAAGCTGCGCGCCATCAACCCCGATCTTTCACCGATTAATACTCATCGCGGCATGGGATATAGCCTGAGGGGCTTGTAATGCGTATCGGCATGCGGTTGCTGCTGGGCTATTTTTTACTGGTGGCGGTGGCGGCCTGGTTCGTACTGGCTATTTTTGTCAAAGAAGTTAAACCGGGCGTGCGAAGAGCAACGGAGGGGACGTTGATCGACACGGCAACGTTACTTGCGGAGCTGGCGCGTCCCGATTTGCTCTCTGGGGACCCAACGCATGGGCAACTGGCGCAGGCGTTTAATCAGCTACAACATCGCCCGTTTCGCGCCAATATTGGTGGCATTAACAAAGTGCGCAATGAATATCATGTCTATATGACCGATGCGCATGGCAAAGTATTGTTCGATTCGGCAAATAAAGCCGTTGGACAGGATTATTCGCGCTGGAATGACGTCTGGCTAACGTTGCGTGGTCAGTATGGTGCGCGCAGCACGTTGCAAAATCCTGCCGATCCCGAAAGTTCGGTGATGTATGTTGCCGCGCCGATTATGGGCGGCTCGCGGCTTATTGGCGTTTTGAGCGTAGGCAAACCGAACGCGGCGATGGCTCCGGTCATTAAACGCAGCGAGCGGCGAATTTTATGGGCCAGCGCCATTTTGTTGGGGATTGCACTGGTGATTGGCGCAGGCATGGTTTGGTGGATCAACCGCTCCATTGCCCGGCTCACTCGCTATGCTGATTCCGTCACTGACAATAAGCCCGTTCCTCTTCCCGATCTCGGTAGTAGCGAGCTGCGTAAACTCGCGCAGGCGCTGGAAAGTATGCGCGTGAAGCTGGAAGGGAAAAACTATATTGAGCAGTATGTTTATGCGTTAACCCATGAGCTAAAAAGCCCACTGGCGGCGATTCGTGGCGCGGCGGAAATTTTACGCGAAGGTCCGCCGCCTGAAGTAGTGGCTCGTTTTACTGACAACATTCTGACACAAAATGCGCGAATGCAGGCGCTGGTGGAAACGTTACTACGCCAGGCAAGACTGGAGAATCGTCAGGAAGTCGTTCTGACTGCTGTTGATGTGGCGGCATTATTTCGCCGCGTCAGCGAAGCGCGCACCGTGCAGTTGGCAGAAAAAAACATCACTTTGCATGTTATGCCCACCGAGGTTAATGTTGCTGCTGAACCGGCGTTACTGGATCAGGCGCTGGGGAATTTACTGGATAACGCCATCGATTTTACTCCCGAGAGCGGTTGCATAACGCTAAGCGCCGAAGTGGATCAGGAACACGTCACGCTTAAGGTGCTGGATACCGGTAGTGGTATTCCTGACTACGCGCTGTCACGTATTTTTGAACGCTTTTACTCTTTGCCGCGTGCAAATGGGCAAAAAAGCAGCGGTCTGGGGTTGGCGTTCGTCAGTGAGGTCGCCCGTTTGTTTAACGGCGAAGTCACGCTGCGCAACGTGCAGGAAGGTGGCGTGCTGGCCTCGCTACGACTTCACCGTCACTTCACATAGCTTCAAATTCTTCCCACATAGCCTTCGTATCCTGCTGCCATTGCAAAGGAGAAGACTATGTTGAAATCCCCCCTGTTCTGGAAAATGACCACCTTGTTTGGTGCAGTATTGCTGTTGTTGATTCCGATAATGCTGATTCGGCAAGTGATTGTCGAACGTGCCGATTACCGTAGCGATGTGGAAGATGCGATTCGCCAAAGTACCAGCGGGCCGCAAAAACTCGTTGGGCCGCTTATCGCTATTCCTGTGACCGAGCTTTATACGGTGCAGGAAGAGGATAAAACCGTGGAGCGGAAACGAAGTTTTATCCATTTTTGGTTACCTGAGTCATTGATGGTTGATGGCAATCAGAACGTGGAAGAACGCAAGATAGGGATTTATACCGGTCAGGTCTGGCACAGTGATTTAACGCTAAAAGCCGATTTCGATGTTTCGCGTCTTAGCGAGCTCAACGCGCCAAATATCATCTTAGGCAAGCCCTTTATTGTGATTAGCGTCGGGGATGCGCGTGGTATTGGTGTGGTGAAAGCGCCTGAAGTTAACGGAACGGCACTGACCATTGAACCCGGTACCGGGTTAGAGCAAGGCGGGCAGGGCGTGCATATCCCTTTACCCGAAGGGGACTGGCGGAAGCAGAACCTGCAGCTGAATATGGCACTGAATTTAAGCGGTACCGGCGATCTTTCTGTGGTGCCTGCCGGGCGTAATAGCGAAATGACCTTAACCAGCAACTGGCCGCATCCCAGTTTTTTAGGTGATTTTCTACCAGCCAAACGGGAAGCTAGCGAGTCAGGTTTTCAGGCGCAATGGCAAAGCAGCTGGTTTGCTAATAATCTCGGTGAGCGTTTTGCTTCAGGCAATGATACCGGCTGGGAAAACTTCCCCGCGTTTAGCGTCGCAGTGACGACGCCAGCCGATCAATACCAATTAACGGACCGGGCGACTAAGTACGCCATTCTGCTGATTGCACTGACTTTTATGGCGTTCTTTGTTTTTGAAACGCTCACCGCGCAACGTTTACACCCAATGCAATATTTGCTGGTGGGGCTTTCATTGGTGATGTTTTATTTGCTCTTGCTGGCGCTTTCTGAACATATCGGTTTTACCGTGGCATGGATAATCGCCAGTCTGATTGGGGCGTTAATGAACGGTATTTATTTGCAGGCGGTATTGAAAGGCTGGCGCAATAGCATGTTGTTTACCCTCGCGCTGTTGTTGCTGGATGGAGTGATGTGGGGACTGCTCAACTCTGCCGATAGCGCGCTGTTGTTGGGAACCAGTGTGCTGGTGGTGGCGCTGGCCGGCATGATGTTTGTGACTCGTAATATAGACTGGTATGCGTTTTCACTGCCGAAAATGAAAGCCAGTAAAGAAGTTACAACGGACGATGAATTACGTATCTGGAAATAAGGTTGAAAAATAAAAACGGCGCTAAAAAGCGCCGTTTTTTTGACGGTGGTAAAGCCGATTAATCTTCCAGATCACCGCAGAAGCGATAACCTTCACCGTGAATGGTGGCGATGATTTCCGGCGTATCCGGCGTAGATTCGAAATGTTTACGAATACGGCGGATCGTCACGTCTACAGTACGGTCGTGCGGTTTCAGCTCACGGCCGGTCATTTTCTTCAGCAGTTCAGCACGAGACTGAATTTTGCCTGGGTTTTCACAGAAGTGAAGCATGGCGCGGAACTCGCTGCGCGGCAGCTTGTACTGCTCGCCATCAGGGCCGATCAACGAACGGCTGTTGATGTCCAGTTCCCAACCATTGAACTTGTAGCTTTCAACGCTACGACGTTCTTCGCTGACAGTACCCAGATTCATGGTACGGGACAGCAGGTTGCGTGCACGAATCGTCAGTTCACGCGGGTTGAACGGTTTGGTGATGTAGTCATCTGCACCGATTTCGAGGCCGAGAATTTTATCGACTTCGTTGTCACGGCCAGTCAGGAACATCAACGCAACATTCGCCTGCTCGCGCAGTTCACGCGCTAACAGAAGACCGTTCTTACCCGGCAGATTGATATCCATGATCACCAGGTTGATGTCATATTCAGAGAGGATCTGATGCATTTCCGCGCCATCTGTCGCTTCGAAAACATCATAGCCTTCCGCTTCGAAAATACTTTTCAACGTGTTGCGTGTTACCAACTCGTCTTCAACGATAAGAATGTGCGGGGTCTGCATGTTTGCTACCTAAATTGCCAACTAAATCGAAACAGGAAGTACAAAAGTCCCTGACCTGCCTGATGCATGCTGCAAATTAACATGATCGGCGTAACATGACTAAAGTACGTAATTGCGTTCTTGATGCACTTTCCATCAACGTCAACAACATCATTAGCTTGGTCGTGGGTACTTTCCCTCAGGACCCGACAGTGTCAAAAACGGCTGTCATCCTAACCATTTTAACAGCAACATAACAGGCTAAGAGGGGCCGGACACCCAATAAAACTACGCTTCGTTGACATATATCAAGTTCAATTGTAGCACGTTAACAGTTTGATGAAATCATCGTATCTAAATGCTAGCTTTCGTCACATTATTTTAATAATCCAACTAGTTGCATCATACAACTAATAAACGTGGTGAATCCAATTGTCGAGATTTATTTTTTATAAAATTATCCTAAGTAAACAGAAGGATATGTAGCATTTTTTAACAATTAAACCGTTAGTGCAGTCAGAAAATAGTTTAGCCTTTTTTAAGCTAAGTAAAGGGCTTTTTCTGCGGCTTACGTTAAGAATTTGTAAATTCGCACCGCGTAATAAGTTGACAGTGATCACCCTGTTCGCGGTTATTTGGTCAAGAAGAGTGGCAATATGCGTATAACGATTATCCTGGTCGCACCCGCCAGAGCAGAAAATATTGGGGCAGCGGCGCGGGCAATGAAAACGATGGGTTTTAGCGAACTGCGGATTGTCGATAGTCAGGCACACCTGGAGCCAGCCACCCGCTGGGTCGCACATGGATCTGGTGATATTATTGATAATATTAAAGTTTTCCCGACACTGGCTGAATCGTTACACGATGTCGATTTCACTGTCGCCACCACTGCGCGTAGTCGGGCGAAATATCATTACTACGCCACGCCAGTAGAACTGGTGCCGCTGTTAGAGGAAAAATCTTCATGGATGAGCCATGCCGCGCTGGTGTTTGGTCGCGAAGATTCCGGGCTGACTAACGAAGAGTTAGCGTTGGCTGACGTGCTTACTGGTGTGCCGATGGTGGCGGATTATCCTTCGCTCAATCTGGGGCAGGCGGTGATGGTCTATTGCTATCAATTAGCAACATTAATACAACAACCGGCGAAAAGTGACACAACGGCAGACCAACATCAACTGCAAGCTTTACGCGAACGAGTCATGGCATTGCTGACGACTCTGGCAGTGGCAGATGACATAAAACTGGTCGACTGGTTACAGCAACGCCTGGGGCTTTTAGAGCAACGAGACACGGCAATGTTGCACCGTTTGCTGCATGATATTGAAAAAAATATCACCAAATAAAAAACGCCTTAGTAAGTATTTTTCAGCTTTTCATTCTGACTGCAACGGGCAATATGTCTCTGTGTGGATTAAAAAAAGAGTGTCTGATAGCAGCTTCTGAACTGGTTACCTGCCGTGAGTAAATTAAAATTTTATTGACTTAGGTCACTAAATACTTTAACCAATATAGGCATAGCGCACAAACAGATAAAAATTACAGAGTACACAACATCCATGAAACGCATTAGCACCACCATTACCACCACCATCACCATTACCACAGGTAACGGTGCGGGCTGACGCGTACAGGAAACACAGAAAAAAGCCCGCACCTGACAGTGCGGGCTTTTTTTTCGACCAAAGGTAACGAGGTAACAACCATGCGAGTGTTGAAGTTCGGCGGTACATCAGTGGCAAATGCAGAACGTTTTCTGCGTGTTGCCGATATTCTGGAAAGCAATGCCAGGCAGGGGCAGGTGGCCACCGTCCTCTCTGCCCCCGCCAAAATCACCAACCACCTGGTGGCGATGATTGAAAAAACCATTAGCGGCCAGGATGCTTTACCCAATATCAGCGATGCCGAACGTATTTTTGCCGAACTTTTGACGGGACTCGCCGCCGCCCAGCCGGGGTTCCCGCTGGCGCAATTGAAAACTTTCGTCGATCAGGAATTTGCCCAAATAAAACATGTCCTGCATGGCATTAGTTTGTTGGGGCAGTGCCCGGATAGCATCAACGCTGCGCTGATTTGCCGTGGCGAGAAAATGTCGATCGCCATTATGGCCGGCGTGTTAGAAGCGCGTGGTCACAACGTTACCGTTATCGATCCGGTCGAAAAACTGCTGGCAGTGGGGCATTACCTCGAATCTACCGTCGATATTGCTGAGTCCACCCGCCGTATTGCGGCAAGCCGCATTCCGGCTGATCACATGGTGTTGATGGCAGGTTTCACCGCCGGTAATGAAAAAGGCGAACTGGTGGTGCTTGGACGTAACGGTTCCGACTACTCCGCGGCGGTGCTGGCTGCCTGTTTACGCGCCGATTGTTGCGAGATTTGGACGGACGTTGACGGGGTCTATACCTGCGACCCGCGTCAGGTGCCCGATGCGAGGTTGTTGAAGTCGATGTCCTACCAGGAAGCGATGGAGCTTTCCTACTTCGGCGCTAAAGTTCTTCACCCCCGCACCATTACCCCCATCGCCCAGTTCCAGATCCCTTGCCTGATTAAAAATACCGGAAATCCTCAAGCACCAGGTACGCTCATTGGTGCCAGCCGTGATGAAGACGAATTACCGGTCAAGGGCATTTCCAATCTGAATAACATGGCAATGTTCAGCGTTTCCGGCCCGGGGATGAAAGGGATGGTTGGCATGGCGGCGCGCGTCTTTGCTGCAATGTCACGCGCCCGTATTTCCGTGGTGCTGATTACGCAATCATCTTCCGAATACAGTATCAGTTTCTGCGTTCCACAAAGCGACTGTGTGCGAGCTGAACGGGCAATGCAGGAAGAGTTCTACCTGGAACTGAAAGAAGGCTTACTGGAGCCGCTGGCGGTGACGGAACGGCTGGCCATTATCTCGGTGGTAGGTGATGGTATGCGCACCTTGCGTGGGATCTCGGCGAAATTCTTTGCCGCGCTGGCCCGCGCCAATATCAACATTGTCGCCATTGCTCAGGGATCTTCTGAACGCTCAATCTCTGTCGTGGTAAATAACGATGATGCGACCACTGGCGTGCGCGTTACTCATCAGATGCTGTTCAATACCGATCAGGTTATCGAAGTGTTTGTGATTGGCGTCGGTGGCGTTGGCGGTGCGCTGCTGGAGCAACTGAAGCGTCAGCAAAGCTGGCTGAAGAATAAACATATCGACTTACGTGTCTGCGGCGTTGCCAACTCGAAGGCTCTGCTCACTAGTGTGCATGGCCTTAATCTGGAAAACTGGCAGGAAGAACTTGCACAAGCCAAAGAGCCGTTTAATCTCGGGCGCTTAATTCGCCTCGTGAAAGAATATCATCTGCTGAACCCGGTCATTGTTGACTGCACCTCCAGCCAGGCAGTGGCGGATCAATATGCCGACTTCCTGCGCGAAGGTTTCCACGTTGTCACGCCGAACAAAAAGGCCAACACCTCGTCGATGGATTACTATCATCAGTTGCGTTATGCGGCGGAAAAATCGCGGCGTAAATTCCTCTATGACACCAACGTTGGGGCTGGATTACCGGTTATTGAGAACCTGCAAAATCTGCTCAATGCAGGTGATGAATTGGTGAAGTTCTCCGGCATTCTTTCAGGTTCGCTTTCTTATATCTTCGGCAAGTTAGACGAAGGCATGAGTTTCTCCGAGGCGACCACGCTGGC
The DNA here is from genome assembly GCF_040495915.1 of Shigella sp. FJ200513. Lineage (NCBI taxonomy): Bacteria > Pseudomonadati > Pseudomonadota > Gammaproteobacteria > Enterobacterales > Enterobacteriaceae > Shigella > Shigella sp. FJ200513. The sequence goes on from NZ_JBDYCV010000016.1 coordinate 39,095, forward strand.
GCGGGAAATGGGTTATACCGAACCGGACCCGCGAGATGATCTTTCTGGTATGGATGTGGCGCGTAAACTATTGATTCTCGCTCGTGAAACGGGACGTGAACTGGAGCTGGCGGATATTGAAATTGAACCTGTGCTGCCCGCAGAGTTTAACGCCGAGGGTGATGTTGCCGCTTTTATGGCGAATCTGTCACAGCTCGACGATCTCTTTGCCGCGCGCGTGGCGAAGGCCCGTGATGAAGGAAAAGTTTTGCGCTATGTTGGCAATATTGATGAAGATGGTGTCTGCCGCGTGAAGATTGCCGAAGTGGATGGGAATGATCCGCTGTTCAAAGTGAAAAATGGCGAAAACGCCCTGGCCTTTTATAGCCACTATTATCAGCCGCTGCCGTTGGTGCTGCGCGGATATGGTGCGGGCAATGACGTTACCGCTGCCGGTGTCTTTGCCGATCTGCTACGTACCCTCTCATGGAAGTTAGGAGTCTGACATGGTTAAAGTTTATGCCCCGGCTTCCAGTGCCAATATGAGCGTCGGGTTTGATGTGCTCGGGGCGGCGGTGGCACCCGTTGATGGTGCATTGCTCGGAGATGTAGTCACGGTTGAGGCGGCAGAGACATTCAGTCTCAACAAACTCGGACGCTTTGCCGATAAGCTGCCGTCAGAACCACGGGAAAATATCGTTTATCAGTGCTGGGAGCGTTTTTGCCAGGAGCTTGGCAAGCAAATTCCAGTGGCGATGACTCTGGAAAAGAATATGCCGATCGGTTCGGGCTTAGGCTCCAGCGCCTGTTCGGTGGTCGCGGCGCTGATGGCGATGAATGAACACTGCGGCAAGCCGCTTAATGACACTCGTTTGCTGGCTTTGATGGGCGAGCTGGAAGGACGTATCTCCGGCAGCATTCATTACGACAACGTGGCACCGTGTTTTCTTGGTGGTATGCAGTTGATGATCGAAGAAAACGACATCATCAGCCAGCAAGTGCCAGGGTTTGATGAGTGGCTGTGGGTGCTGGCGTATCCGGGAATTAAAGTCTCGACGGCAGAAGCCCGGGCTATTTTACCGGCGCAGTATCGCCGCCAGGATTGCATTGCGCACGGGCGACATCTGGCTGGCTTCATTCACGCCTGCTATTCCCGTCAGCCTGAGCTTGCCGCGAAGCTGATGAAAGATGTTATCGCTGAACCCTACCGTGAACGGTTACTGCCTGGCTTCCGGCAGGCGCGGCAGGCTGTCGCGGAAATCGGCGCGGTAGCGAGCGGTATCTCCGGCTCCGGCCCGACCTTGTTCGCTCTATGTGACAAGCCGGATACCGCCCAGCGCGTTGCCGACTGGTTGGGTAAGAACTACCTGCAAAATCAGGAAGGTTTTGTTCATATTTGCCGGCTGGATACGGCGGGCGCACGAGTACTGGAAAACTAAATGAAACTCTACAATCTGAAAGATCACAACGAGCAGGTCAGCTTTGCGCAAGCCGTAACCCAGGGGTTGGGCAAAAATCAGGGGCTGTTTTTTCCGCACGACCTGCCGGAATTCAGCCTGACTGAAATTGATGAGATGCTGAAGCTGGATTTTGTCACCCGCAGTGCGAAGATCCTCTCGGCGTTTATTGGTGATGAAATCCCACAGGAAATCCTGGAAGAGCGCGTGCGCGCGGCGTTTGCCTTCCCGGCTCCGGTCGCCAATGTTGAAAGCGATGTCGGTTGTCTGGAATTGTTCCACGGGCCAACGCTGGCATTTAAAGATTTCGGCGGTCGCTTTATGGCACAAATGCTGACCCATATTGCGGATGATAAGCCAGTGACCATTCTGACCGCGACCTCCGGTGATACCGGAGCTGCAGTGGCTCATGCTTTCTACGGTTTGCCGAATGTGAAAGTGGTTATCCTCTATCCACGAGGCAAAATCAGTCCACTGCAAGAAAAACTGTTCTGTACGTTGGGCGGCAATATCGAAACTGTTGCCATCGACGGCGATTTCGATGCCTGTCAGGCGCTGGTGAAGCAGGCGTTTGATGATGAAGAACTGAAAGTGGCGCTGGGGTTAAACTCGGCTAACTCGATTAACATCAGCCGTTTGCTGGCGCAGATTTGCTACTACTTTGAAGCTGTTGCGCAGCTGCCGCAGGAGGCGCGCAACCAGCTGGTTGTCTCGGTGCCAAGCGGAAACTTCGGCGATTTGACGGCGGGTCTGCTGGCGAAGTCATTCGGTCTGCCGGTGAAACGTTTTATTGCTGCGACCAACGTGAACGATACCGTGCCACGTTTCCTGCACGACGGTCAGTGGTCACCCAAAGCGACTCAGGCGACGTTATCCAACGCGATGGACGTGAGTCAGCCGAACAACTGGCCGCGTGTGGAAGAGTTGTTCCGCCGCAAAATCTGGCAACTGAAAGAGCTGGGTTATGCAGCCGTGGATGATGAAACCACGCAACAGACAATGCGTGAGTTAAAAGAACTGGGCTACACCTCGGAGCCGCACGCTGCCGTAGCGTATCGTGCGCTGCGTGACCAGTTGAATCCAGGCGAATATGGCTTGTTCCTCGGCACCGCGCATCCGGCGAAATTTAAAGAGAGCGTGGAAGCGATTCTCGGTGAAACGTTGGATCTGCCAAAAGAGCTGGCAGAACGTGCTGATTTACCCTTGCTTTCACATAATCTGCCCGCCGATTTTTCTGCGTTGCGTAAATTGATGATGAATCATCAGTAAAATCTATTCATTATCTCAATCAGGCCGGGTTTGCTTTTATGCAGCCCGGCTTTTTTATGAAGAAATTATGGAGAAAAACGACAGGGAAAAAGGAGAAATTATCAATAAATGCGGTAACTTAGAGATTAGGATTGCGGAGAATAACAACCGTCGTTCTCATCGCGTAATCTCCGGATATCGACCCATAACGGGCAATGATAAAAGGAGTAACCTGTGAAAAAGATGCAATCTATCGTACTCGCACTTTCCCTGGTTCTGGTCGCTCCCATGGCAGCACAGGCTGCGGAAATTACGTTAGTCCCGTCAGTAAAATTACAGATAGGCGATCGTGATAATCGTGGCTATTACTGGGATGGAGGTCACTGGCGCGACCACGGCTGGTGGAAACAACATTATGAATGGCGAGGCAATCGCTGGCACCCACACGGACCGCCGCCACCGCCGCGCCACCATAAGAAAGCTCCTCATGATCATCACGGCGGTCATGGTCCAGGCAAACATCACCGCTAAATGACAAATGCCGGGTAACAATCCGGCATTCAGCGCCTGATGCGACGCTGGCGCGTCTTATCAGGCCTACGTTAATTCTGCAATATATTGAATCTGCATGCTTTTGTAGGCCGGATAAGGCGTTCACGCCGCATCCGGCATTGACTACAAACTTAACGCTGCTCGTAGCGTTTAAACACCAGTTCGCCATTGCTGGAGGAATCTTCATCAAAGAAGTAACCTTCGCTATTAAAACCAGTCAGTTGCTCTGGTTTGGTCAGCCGATTTTCAATAATGAAACGACTCATCAGACCGCGTGCTTTCTTAGCGTAGAAGCTGATGATCTTAAATTTGCCGTTCTTCTCATCGAGGAACACCGGCTTGATAATCTCGGCATTCAATTTCTTCGGCTTCACCGATTTAAAATACTCATCTGACGCCAGATTAATCACCACATTATCGCCTTGTGCTGCGAGCGCCTCGTTCAGCTTGTTGGTGATGATATCTCCCCAGAATTGATACAGATCTTTCCCTCGGGCATTCTCAAGACGGATCCCCATTTCCAGACGATAAGGCTGCATTAAATCGAGCGGGCGCAGTACGCCATACAAGCCGGAAAGCATTCGCAAATGCTGTTGGGCAAAATCGAAATCGTCTTCGCTGAAGGTTTCGGCCTGCAAGCCGGTGTAGACATCACCTTTAAACGCCAGAATCGCCTGGCGGGCATTCGCCGGCGTGAAATCTGGCTGCCAGTCATGAAAGCGAGCGGCGTTGATACCCGCCAGTTTGTCGCTGATGCGCATCAGCGTGCTAATCTGCGGAGGCGTCAGTTTCCGCGCTTCATGGATCAACTGCTGGGAATTGTCTAACAGCTCCGGCAGCGTATAGCGCGTGGTGGTCAACGGGCTTTGGTAATCAAGCGTTTTCGCAGGTGAAATAAGAATCAGCATATCCAGTCCTTGCAGGAAATTTATGCCGACTTTAGCAAAAAAAGAGAATGAGTTGATCGATAGTTGTGATTACTCCTGCGAAACATCATCCCACGCGTCCGGAGAAAGCTGGCGACCGATATCCGGATAACGCAACGGATCAAACACCGGGCGCACGCCGAGTTTACGCTGGCGTAGATAATCACTGGCAATGGTATGAACCACAGGCGAGAGCAGTAAAATGGCGGTCAAATTGGTAATAGCCATGCAGGCCATTATGATATCTGCCAGTTGCCACATCAGCGGAAGGCTTAGCAAGGTGCCGCCGATGACCGTTGCGAAGGTGCAGATCCGCAAACACCAGATCGCTTTAGGGTTGTTCAGGCGTAAAAAGAAGAGATTGTTTTCGGCATAAATGTAGTTGGCAACGATGGAGCTGAAGGCAAACAGAATAACCACGAGGGTAACAAATTCAGCACCCTAGGAACCCATTAGCACCCGCATCGCCTTCTGGATAAGCTGAATACCTTCCAGCGGCATGTAGGTTGTGCCGTTACCCGCCAGTAATATCAGCATGGCGCTTGCCGTACAGATGACCAGGGTGTCGATAAAAATGCCAATCATCTGGACAATCCCTTGTGCTGCCGGATGCGGAGGCCAGGATGCAGCTGCCGCTGCCGCGTTTGGCGTCGATCCCATTCCCACCTCATTGGAAAACATACTGCGCTGAAAACCGTTAGTAATCGCCTGGCTTAAGGTATATCCCGCCGCGCCGCCTGCCGCTTCCTGCCAGCCAAAAGCACTCTCAAAAATAGACCAAATGACGTGGGGAAGTTGCCCGATATTTATTACGCAAATCACCAGGCTGGTCAGTACCCAGATTATCGCCATCAACGGGACAAACCCCTGCATGAGCCGGGCGACGCCATGAAGACCACGAGTGATTGCCAGCAGAGCAAAGACAGCGAGAATAATGCCCGTCACCAGCGGAGGAAAATCAAAAGAAAAACTCAGGGCTCGGGCAACGGCGTTCGCCTGAACTCCGCTGAAAATTATGCCGTAGGCGATGAGCAAAAAGACGGCGAACAGAACGCCCATCCAGCGCATCCCCAGCCCGCGCGCCATATACCATGCCGGTCCGCCACGAAACTGCCCATTGACGTCACGTTCTTTATAAAGTTGTGCAAGGGAACATTCGGCAAACGAGGTCGCCATGCCGATAAACGCAGCAACCCACATCCAAAAGACGGCACCTGGTCCACCGGCGGTAATTGCCAGCGCAACGCCGGCCAGGTTGCCGCTACCCACGCGCGCCGCAAGACTGGTACACAATGACTGAAATGAGGTTAAACCGCCTGGCTGTGGATGAATGCTATTTTTAAGACTTTTGCCAAACTGGCGGATGTAGCGAAACTGCACAAATCCGGTGCGAAAAGTGAACCAACAACCTGCGCCGAAGAGCAGGTAAATCATTACCGATCCCCAAAGGACGCTGTTAATAAAGGAGAAAAAATCTGGCATGCATATCCCTCTTATTGCCGGTCGCGATGACTTTCCTGTGTAAACGTTACCAATTGTTTAAGAAGTATATACGCTACGAGGTACTTGATAACTTCTGCGTAGCATACATGAGGTTTTGTATAAAAATGGTGGGCGATATCAACGCAGTGTCAGAAATCCGAAACAGTCTCGCCTGGCGATAACCGTCTTGTCGGCGGTTGCGCTGACGTTGCGTCGTGATATCATCAGGGCAGACCGGTTACATCCCCCTAACAAGCTGTTTAAAGAGAAATACTATCATGACGGACAAATTGACCTCCCTTCGTCAGTACACCACCGTAGTGGCCGACACTGGGGACATCGCGGCAATGAAGCTGTATCAACCGCAGGATGCCACAACCAACCCTTCTCTCATTCTTAACGCAGCGCAGATTCCGGAATACCGTAAGTTGATTGATGATGCTGTCGCCTGGGCGAAACAGCAGAGCAACGATCGCGCGCAGCAGATCGTGGACGCGACCGACAAACTGGCAGTAAATATTGGTCTGGAAATCCTGAAACTGGTTCCGGGCCGTATCTCAACTGAAGTTGATGCGCGTCTTTCCTATGACACTGAAGCGTCAATTGCGAAAGCAAAACGCCTGATCAAACTCTACAACGATGCAGGTATTAGCAACGATCGTATTCTGATCAAACTGGCTTCTACCTGGCAGGGTATCCGTGCTGCAGAACAGCTGGAAAAAGAAGGTATCAACTGTAACCTGACCCTGCTGTTCTCCTTCGCTCAGGCTCGTGCTTGTGCGGAGGCGGGCGTGTTCCTGATCTCGCCGTTTGTTGGCCGTATTCTTGACTGGTACAAAGCGAATACCGATAAGAAAGAGTACGCTCCGGCAGAAGATCCGGGCGTGGTTTCTGTATCTGAAATCTACCAGTACTACAAAGAGCACGGTTATGAAACCGTGGTTATGGGCGCAAGCTTCCGTAACATCGGCGAAATTCTGGAACTGGCAGGCTGTGACCGTCTGACCATCGCACCGGCACTGCTGAAAGAGCTGGCGGAGAGCGAAGGGGCTATCGAACGTAAACTGTCTTACACCGGCGAAGTGAAAGCGCGTCCGGCGCGTATCACTGAGTCCGAGTTCCTGTGGCAGCACAACCAGGATCCAATGGCAGTAGATAAACTGGCGGAAGGTATCCGTAAGTTTGCTATTGACCAGGAAAAACTGGAAAAAATGATCGGCGATCTGCTGTAATCATTCTTAGCGTGACCGGGAAGTCGGTCACGCTACCTCTTCTGAAGCCTGTCTGTCACTCCCTTCGCAGTGTATCATTCTGTTTAACGAGATTGTTTAAACGGAAAAATCTTGATGAATACTTTACGTATTGGCTTAGTTTCCATCTCTGATCGCGCATCCAGCGGCGTTTATCAGGATAAAGGCATTCCAGCGCTGGAAGAATGGCTGACATCGGCGCTAACCACGCCGTTTGAACTGGAAACCCGCTTAATCCCCGATGAGCAGGCGATCATCGAGCAAACGTTGTGTGAGCTGGTGGATGAAATGAGTTGCCATCTGGTGCTCACCACGGGCGGAACTGGCCCGGCGCGTCGTGACGTAACGCCCGATGCGACGCTGGCAGTAGCGGACCGCGAGATGCCTGGCTTTGGTGAACAGATGCGCCAGATCAGCCTGCATTTTGTACCAACTGCGATCCTTTCGCGTCAGGTGGGCGTGATTCGCAAACAGGCGCTGATCCTTAACTTACCCGGTCAGCCGAAGTCTATTAAAGAGACGCTGGAAGGTGTGAAGGACGCTGAGGGTAACGTTGTGGTGCATGGTATTTTTGCCAGCGTACCGTACTGCATTCAGTTGCTGGAAGGGCCATACGTTGAAACGGCACCAGAAGTGGTTGCTGCATTCAGACCGAAGAGTGCAAGACGCGACGTTAGCGAATAAAAAAATCCCCCCGAGCGGGGGGATCTCAAGACAATTAGTGGGATTCACCAATCGGCAGAACGGTGCGACCAAACTGCTCGTTCAGCACTTCACCCATCGCCAGATAGATTGCGCTGGCACCGCAGATCAGACCAATCCAGCCGGCAAAGTGGATGATCGCGGCATTACCGGCAATGTTACCGATCGCCAGCAGGGCAAACAGCACGGTCAGGCTAAAGAAAACGAATTGCAGGACGCGCGCGCCTTTCAGAGTGCCGAAGAACATAAACAGCGTAAATACGCCCCACAGACCCAGGTAGACACCAAGGAACTGTGCATTTGGCGCATCGGTCAGACCCAGTTTCGGCATCAGCAGAATCGCAACCAGCGTCAGCCAGAAAGAACCGTAAGAGGTGAATGCGGTTAAACCGAAAGTGTTGCCTTTTTTGTACTCCAGCAGACCAGCAAAAATTTGCGCGATGCCGCCGTAGAAAATGCCCATGGCAAGAATAATACCGTCCAGAGCGAAATAACCCACGTTGTGCAGGTTAAGCAGAATGGTGGTCATGCCGAAGCCCATCAGGCCCAGCGGTGCCGGATTAGCCAACTTAGTGTTGCCCATAATTCCTCAAAAATCATCATCGAATGAATGGTGAAATAATTTCCCTGAATAACTGTAGTGTTTTCAGGGCGCGGCATAATAATCAGCCAGTGGGGCAGTGTCTACGATCTTTTGAGGGGAAAATGAAAATTTTCCCCGGTTTCCGGTATCAGACCTGAGTGGCGCTAACCATCCGGCGCAGGCAGGCGATTTGCAGTACGGCTGGAATCGTCACGCGATAGGTGCTGCCGCTGACCGCTTTAACCCCATTTAATGCTGCGCCCACAGGGCCTCCCAGCCCCGCGCCGCGCAGCAAACCATGCCCAAGTACGCTCATTGCTGCGTGGGTGCGTAAAATGCGGGTCAGTTGGCTGGAAAGCAAATGCGACACACCTTTTGCCAATAATTTGTCTTTCATCAGCAGCGGCAGCAGCTCTTCCAGCTCATTCACCCTGGCATCGACCGCGTGCAGAAACTCCTGCTTATGTTCCTCGTCCATTTTCTTCCAGGTATTACGCAGAAATTGTTCCAGTAACTGTTGCTCAATTTCAAACGTAGACATCTCTTTGTCGGCTTTCAGCTTCAATCGCTTTGAAACATCGAGCAAAATGGCCCGATACAATTTACCGTGTCCGCGCAGTTTGTTGGCGATACTATCGCCACCAAAATGCTGTAATTCTCCGGCAATCAGCTGCCAGTTGCGGCGATGTTGCTCGGGATGCCCTTCCATCGATTTAAACAGTTCGTTGCGCATCAGTATGCTGGAGAGGCGAGTTTTGCCTTTTTCATTATGGGTGAGCAATCGGGCGAAATTTGCCAACTGTTCCTCACTACAATGCTGAAGAAAATCCAGATCTGAATCATTCAGGTAATTAACATTCATTTTTTGTGGCTTCTATATTCTGGCGTTAGTCGTCGCCGATAATTTTCAGCGTGGCCATATCCGATGAGTTCACCGTATGACCGGAAAAGGTGATTTTTGAGACGCAGCGTTTATTGTCGTTATCGCTGTTAATGTTGATCCAGTCAGTGGTTTGCCCTTCTTTTATTTCTGAAGGAATATTCAGGCTCTGACTGGCGCTACGGGCGGCTTTGAAATAAACCGATGCACCACTTAACTGTAAATCGCCATGGTCGGCAGAGAGTTGTATGCGTTTCACAATGCGACAAACAGGAAGTTTCAGCGCCAGATCGTTGGTTTCGTTACGCGGCATTGCAATGACGCCGAGGAGTTTATGGTCGTTTGCCTGCGCCGTGCAGCACAGCATCAGGCTAATCGCCAGGCTGGCGGAAATCGTAAAAACGGATTTCATAAGGATTCTCTTAGTGGGAAGAGGTAGGGGGATGAATACCCACTAGTTTACTGCTGATAAAGAGAAGATTCAGGCACGTAATCTTTTCTTTTTATTACAATTTTTTGATGAACGCCTTGGCTGCGATTCATTCTTTATATGAATAAAATTGCTGTCAATTTTACGTCTTGTCCTGCCATATCGCGAAATTTCTGCGCAAAAGCACAAAAAATTTTTGCATCTCCCCCTTGATGACGTGGGTTACGACCCCATTTAGTAGTCAACCGCAGTGAGTGAGTCTGCAAAAAAATGAAATTGGGCAGTTGAAACCAGACGTTTCGCCCCTATTACAGACTCACAACCACATGATGACCGAATATATAGTGGAGACGTTTAGATGGGTAAAATAATTGGTATCGACCTGGGTACTACCAACTCTTGTGTAGCGATTATGGATGGCACCATTCCTCGCGTGCTGGAGAACGCCGAAGGCGATCGCACCACGCCTTCTATCATTGCCTATACCCAGGATGGTGAAACTCTGGTTGGTCAGCCGGCTAAACGTCAGGCAGTGACGAACCCGCAAAACACCCTGTTTGCGATTAAACGCCTGATTGGCCGCCGCTTCCAGGACGAAGAAGTACAGCGTGATGTTTCCATCATGCCGTTCAAAATTATTGCTGCTGATAACGGCGACGCATGGGTCGAAGTTAAAGGCCAGAAAATGGCACCGCCGCAGATTTCTGCTGAAGTGCTGAAAAAAATGAAGAAAACCGCTGAAGATTACCTGGGTGAACCGGTAACTGAAGCTGTTATCACCGTACCGGCATACTTTAACGATGCTCAGCGTCAGGCAACCAAAGACGCAGGCCGTATCGCTGGTCTGGAAGTAAAACGTATCATCAACGAACCGACCGCAGCTGCGCTGGCTTACGGTCTGGACAAAGGCACTGGCAACCGTACTATCGCGGTTTATGACCTGGGGGGTGGTACTTTCGATATTTCTATTATCGAAATCGACGAAGTTGACGGCGAAAAAACCTTCGAAGTTCTGGCAACCAACGGTGATACCCACCTGGGTGGTGAAGACTTCGACAGCCGTCTGATCAACTATCTGGTTGAAGAATTCAAGAAAGATCAGGGCATTGACCTGCGCAACGATCCGCTGGCAATGCAGCGCCTGAAAGAAGCGGCAGAAAAAGCGAAAATCGAACTGTCTTCCGCTCAGCAGACCGACGTTAACCTGCCATACATCACTGCAGACGCGACCGGTCCGAAACACATGAACATCAAAGTGACTCGTGCGAAACTGGAAAGCCTGGTTGAAGATCTGGTAAACCGTTCCATTGAGCCGCTGAAAGTTGCACTGCAGGATGCTGGCCTGTCCGTATCTGATATCGACGACGTTATCCTCGTTGGTGGTCAGACTCGTATGCCAATGGTTCAGAAGAAAGTTGCTGAGTTCTTTGGTAAAGAGCCGCGTAAAGACGTTAACCCGGACGAAGCTGTAGCAATCGGTGCTGCTGTTCAGGGTGGTGTTCTGACTGGTGACGTAAAAGACGTACTGCTGCTGGACGTTACCCCGCTGTCTCTGGGTATCGAAACCATGGGCGGTGTGATGACGACGCTGATCGCGAAAAACACCACTATCCCGACCAAGCACAGCCAGGTGTTCTCTACCGCTGAAGACAACCAGTCTGCGGTAACCATCCATGTGCTGCAGGGTGAACGTAAACGTGCGGCTGATAACAAATCTCTGGGTCAGTTCAACCTAGATGGTATCAACCCGGCACCGCGCGGCATGCCGCAGATCGAAGTTACCTTCGATATCGATGCTGACGGTATCCTGCACGTTTCCGCGAAAGATAAAAACAGCGGTAAAGAGCAGAAGATCACCATCAAGGCTTCTTCTGGTCTGAACGAAGATGAAATCCAGAAAATGGTACGCGACGCAGAAGCTAACGCCGAAGCTGACCGTAAGTTTGAAGAGCTGGTACAGACTCGCAACCAGGGCGACCATCTGCTGCACAGCACCCGTAAGCAGGTTGAAGAAGCAGGCGACAAACTGCCGGCTGACGACAAAACTGCTATCGAGTCTGCGCTGACTGCACTGGAAACTGCTCTGAAAGGTGAAGACAAAGCCGCTATCGAAGCGAAAATGCAGGAACTGGCACAGGTTTCCCAGAAACTGATGGAAATCGCCCAGCAGCAACATGCCCAGCAGCAGACTGCCGGTGCTGATGCTTCTGCAAACAACGCGAAAGATGACGATGTTGTCGACGCTGAATTTGAAGAAGTCAAAGACAAAAAATAATCGCCCTATAAACGGGTAATTATACTGACACGGGCGAAGGGGAATTTCCTCTCCGCCCGTGCATTCATCTAGGGGCAATTTAAAAAAGATGGCTAAGCAAGATTATTACGAGATTTTAGGCGTTTCCAAAACAGCGGAAGAGCGTGAAATCAGAAAGGCCTACAAACGCCTGGCCATGAAATACCACCCGGACCGTAACCAGGGTGACAAAGAGGCCGAGGCGAAATTTAAAGAGATCAAGGAAGCTTATGAAGTTCTGACCGACTCGCAAAAACGTGCGGCATACGATCAGTATGGTCATGCTGCGTTTGAGCAAGGAGGCATGGGCGGCGGTGGTTTTGGCGGCGGCGCAGACTTCAGCGATATTTTTGGTGACGTTTTCGGCGATATTTTTGGCGGCGGACGTGGTCGTCAACGTGCGGCGCGCGGTGCTGATTTACGCTATAACATGGAGCTCACCCTCGAAGAAGCTGTACGTGGCGTGACCAAAGAGATCCGCATTCCGACTCTGGAAGAGTGTGACGTTTGCCACGGTAGCGGTGCAAAACCAGGTACACAGCCGCAGACCTGTCCGACCTGTCATGGTTCTGGTCAGGTGCAGATGCGCCAGGGATTCTTCGCTGTACAGCAGACCTGTCCACACTGTCAGGGCCGCGGTACGCTGATCAAAGATCCGTGCAACAAATGTCATGGTCATGGTCGTGTTGAGCGCAGCAAAACGCTGTCCGTTAAAATCCCGGCAGGGGTGGACACTGGAGACCGCATCCGTCTTGCGGGCGAAGGTGAAGCGGGCGAGCATGGCGCACCGGCAGGCGATCTGTACGTTCAGGTTCAGGTTAAACAGCACCCGATTTTCGAGCGTGAAGGCAACAACCTGTATTGCGAAGTCCCGATCAACTTCGCTATGGCGGCGCTGGGTGGCGAAATCGAAGTACCGACCCTTGATGGTCGCGTCAAACTGAAAGTGCCTGGCGAAACCCAGACCGGTAAGCTATTCCGTATGCGCGGTAAAGGCGTCAAGTCTGTCCGCGGTGGCGCACAGGGTGATTTGCTGTGCCGCGTTGTCGTCGAAACACCGGTAGGCCTGAACGAAAAGCAGAAACAGCTGCTGCAAGAGCTGCAAGAAAGCTTCGGTGGCCCAACCGGCGAGCACAACAGCCCGCGCTCAAAGAGCTTCTTTGATGGTGTGAAGAAGTTTTTTGACGACCTGACCCGCTAACCTCCCCAAAAGCCTGCCCGTGGGCAGGCCTGGGTAAAAATAGGGTGCGTTGAAGATATGCGAGCACCTGTAAAGTGGCGGGGATCACTCCCCGCCGTTGCTCTTACTCGGATTCGTAAGCCGTGAAAACAGCAACCTCCGTCTGGCCAGTTCGGATGTGAACCTCACAGAGGTCTTTTCTCGTTACCAGCGCCGCCACTACGGCGGTGATACAGATGACGATCAGGGCGACAATCATCGCCTTATGCTGCTTCATTGCTCTCTTCTCCTTGACCTTACGGTCAGTAAGAGGCACTCTACATGTGTTCAGCATATAGGAGGCCTCGGGTTGATGGTAAAATATCACTCGGGGCTTTTCTCTATCTGCCGTTCAGCTAATGCCTGAGACAGACAGCCTCAAGCACCCGCCGCTATTATATCGCTCTCTTTAACCCATTTTGTTTTATCGATTCTAATCCTGAAGACGCCTCGCATTTTTGTGGCGTAATTTTTTAATGATTTAATTATTTAACTTTAATTTATCTCTTCATCGCAATTATTGACGACAAGCTGGATTATTTTTGAAATATTGGCCTAACAAGCATCGCCGACTGACAACAAATTAATTATTACTTTTCCTAATTAATCCCTCAGGAATCCTCACCTTAAGCTATGATTATCTGGGCTTAGGGTCACTCGTGAGCGCTTACAGCCGTCAAAAACGCATCTCACCGCTGATGGCGCAAATTCTTCAATGGCTCGTAAAAAACGAATTATTCCTACACTATAATCTGATTTTAACGATGATTCGTGCGGGGTAAAATAGTAAAAACGATCTATTCACCTGAAAGAGAAATAAAAAGTGAAACATCTGCATCGATTCTTTAGCAGTGATGCCTCGGGAGGCATTATTCTTATCATTGCCGCTATCCTGGCGATGATTATGGCCAACAGCGGCGCAACCAGTGGATGGTATCACGACTTTCTGGAGACGCCGGTTCAGCTCCGGGTTGGTTCACTCGAAATCAACAAAAACATGCTGTTATGGATAAATGATGCGCTGATGGCGGTATTTTTCCTGTTAGTCGGTCTGGAAGTTAAACGTGAACTGATGCAAGGATCGCTAGCCAGCTTACGCCAGGCCGCATTTCCAGTTATCGCCGCTATTGGTGGGATGATTGTGCCGGCATTACTCTATCTGGCTTTTAACTATGCCGATCCGATTACCCGCGAAGGGTGGGCGATCCCGGCGGCTACTGACATTGCTTTTGCACTTGGTGTACTGGCGCTGTTGGGAAGTCGTGTTCCGTTAGTGCTGAAGATCTTTTTGATGGCTCTGGCTATTATCGACGATCTTGGGGCCATCATTATCATCGCATTGTTCTACACTAATGACTTATCGATGGCCTCCCTTGGCGTCGCGGCTGTAGCAATTGCGGTACTCGCGGTATTGAATCTGTGTGGTGTACGCCGCACGGGCGTCTATATTCTTGTTGGCGTGGTGTTGTGGACTGCGGTGTTGAAATCGGGGGTTCACGCAACTCTGGCGGGGGTAATTGTCGGCTTCTTTATTCCTTTGAAAGAGAAGCATGGGCGTTCTCCAGCGAAGCGACTGGAGCATGTGTTGCACCCGTGGGTGGCGTATCTGATTTTGCCGCTGTTTGCATTTGCTAATGCTGGCGTTTCACTGCAAGGCGTCACGCTGGATGGCTTGACCTCCATTCTGCCATTGGGGATCATCGCTGGCTTGCTGATTGGCAAACCGCTGGGGATTAGTCTGTTCTGCTGGTTGGCGCTGCGTTTGAAACTGGCGCATCTGCCTGAGGGAACGACTTATCAGCAAATTATGGTGGTGGGGATCCTGTGCGGTATCGGTTTTACTATGTCTATCTTTATTGCCAGCCTGGCCTTTGGTAGCGTAGATCCAGAACTGATTAACTGGGCGAAACTCGGTATCCTGGTCGGTTCTATCTCTTCGGCGGTAATTGGATACAGCTGGTTACGCGTTCGTTTGCGTCCATCAGTTTGACAGGACGGTTTACCGGGGAGCCATAAACGGCTCCCTTTTCATTGTTATCAGGGAGAGAAATGAGCATGTCTCATATCAATTACAACCACTTGTATTACTTCTGGCATGTCTATAAAGAAGGTTCCGTGGTTGGCGCAGCGGAGGCGCTTTATTTAACTCCACAAACCATTACCGGACAGATTCGAGCGCTGGAAGAGCGCCTGCAAGGCAAATTATTTAAACGCAAGGGACGTGGTCTCGAACCCAGCGAGCTGGGAGAACTGGTCTATCGCTATGCCGATAAAATGTTCACCTTAAGCCAGGAAATGCTGGATATTGTGAACTATCGCAAAGAATCCAATTTATTGTTTGACGTTGGCGTGGCTGATGCACTTTCCAAACGCCTGGTCAGTAGCGTACTTAACGCCGCAGTGGTAGAAGGCGAGCCCATTCATCTTCGCTGCTTCGAATCCACCCACGAAATGCTGCTGGAGCAATTAAGTCAGCATAAACTGGATATGATCATTTCTGACTGTCCGATAGACTCTACGCAGCAGGAAGGCCTGTTCTCCGTGAGAATTGGCGAATGTGGCGTGAGTTTCTGGTGTACAAATCCACCACCAGAAAAACCGTTCCCGGCTTGTCTGGAAGAACGGCGACTTTTGATTCCTGGGCGACGTTCAATGTTAGGGCGCAAATTGCTTAACTGGTTTAACTCCCAGGGATTAAACGTAGAAATCCTCGGCGAGTTTGATGATGCCGCTTTGATGAAAGCTTTTGGTGCGATGCACAATGCAATCTTCGTTGCCCCAACGCTTTATGCATATGACTTTTATGCCGATAAAACTGTCGTAGAAATTGGTCGCGTCGAGAATGTGATGGAAGAGTACCATGCTATTTTTGCTGAGCGGATGATTCAGCACCCGGCGGTACAGCGAATCTGCAATACGGATTATTCTGCGCTTTTTAGTCCAGCGGTGCGTTAATCGGCAGCTCCCCCAAAGTTAAGGTGGGGGAGATAGATTAGTTGTACATTACCACGATTTTGACTCGGCTCATTATTTGCCCGCTTGAGACATTGTTTCCATATGTACGCGGGCGAATAAATAGAGGAATCTGATTACTTCCTTCATGGGGATGCTGAAAAGAGTAGTAATTGCTTTTACCATACTGGATTTCATTCGTACCATCATTGGAGAGTTGAAAGCCTATTTGACCCGCACCGTCCTCACTGTTTTCTAACTCATTTTTTAATATGCTGGTTCCTGACTCCTGTATCGTCACTGGTTCAAAGTAATATTCAACGTCACTGGGTTCAAAAACTAATTCACCTTGCTCGCCCTGGATGCAGTCAAATCTTATATGATGAAACTGATAATTTTCGGTAATGACTCCAACTTACTGATAGTGTTTTATGTTCAGATAATGCCCGATGACCTTGTCATGCAGCTCCACCGAT
>NZ_JBDYCV010000017.1:0-33446 GCF_040495915.1 Shigella sp. FJ200513
CGGTGGAGCTGCATGACAAGGTCATCGGGCATTATCTGAACATAAAACACTATCAGTAAGTTGGAGTCATTACCTAAGATTAAGATGTAATATAAATGCATCTTAATGAGGTGGAGGCAGCATGTCCGGCAAGCGTATCTCTCGTGAAAAACTGACGATTAAAAAAATGATCGATCTTTATCAAGCGAAATGCCCGCAGGCGTCAGCGGAGCCGGAGCATTACGAGGCGTTGTTTGTTTACGCGCAAAAGCGGCTGGATAAATGTGTGTTCGGCGAAGAGAAACCAGCCTGTAAGCAGTGTCCGGTGCACTGTTACCAGCCTGCAAAGCGTGAAGAGATGAAACAGATTATGCGTTGGGCCGGGCCGAGAATGCTGTGGCGTCATCCGATCTTAACCGTGCGTCATCTCATCGATGACAAGCGTCCGGTGCCAGAACTGCCGGAAAAATATCGTCCGAAAAAACCTCGTGAATAGTATGCCGGACAGGCAGATCTGTCCGGCAATTTGCAGTTAAATCAATGCCGATTTATCAATTCCCAGCCGCTTCATCCGTGACAGCAGGGTCGTGCGTTTCAGCCCCAGACGTTGCGCAGCGCCTTTAGGCCCGGCAACCACGCTGTTGGTTTCTTTCAGCACGCGCACAATCAACTGATATTCATCTTCGCCCTCCTGGGCGACAACCGTTGCGGCAGGCGGCGTTTCAGGCTCCGGTAAAGCAATATCTGGCAATGACAGCTGCAGCACGTTGCCGCGTGTTAGCAATACTGCGCGCTCAATGACGTTTTCCAGTTCGCGTACGTTACCCGGCCACTCCATGTTGCTCAAGGTGCGCAGCGTCTCGGCAGGAATGCTGTCGATATTGCGCCCCAGACGACGGGCAATTTTGAAGGTAAAGGCTTTCGCCAGCAGCGGAATATCTTCCGGACGCTCGCGTAGTGGCGGCAGGTGAATCGGGAATACGTTCAGGCGGTAATAGAGATCGCTACGGAACTCTCGGTCGGCGACCATTTTTTTCAGATCGCGGTTAGTCGCGGCAATTAAACGTACGTCCGTCTGAATGATTTTGTTGCTGCCGAGACGTTCAAACTCCTGTTCCTGCAATACACGCAGCAACTTCGGCTGTAACTCCAGTGGCATATCGCCCACTTCGTCGAGGAACAGAGAGCTTTTATCCGCCAGTTCAAAACGACCAATGCGCTGGGCGTTGGCACCGGTAAAAGCCCCACGCTCATGACCAAACAGATCGCTTTCCAGCAATCCGGCAGGCATCGCCGCGCAGTTCATTTTGACCATGCGGCGATTATTACGCCCACTGAGATTATGGATCGCACGGGCAATCAGCTCTTTACCCGAGCCAGTTTCACCGAGGATCAGCACGGTACTGTCACTTTGCGCCACCATTTCAACTTGTTTAAGCACGCTGTACATGGCTTCGCTGCGGCCAATAATCTCGCCAAATTCACTATCAACATTGTTGAGCTGCTCGGTCAGGGCGAGGTTTTCATCAACCAGCCGTTCTTTCAGACGATGGATTTCCTGATAGGCGAGGGCGTTATCGACAGCGATTGCCACACGTTCGGCAATCTGGCGCAGCAAATTCAGATTGGTAGTGGTAAACACTTTCTCTTCGCATTGCGCCAGTTTCAGCACGCCCAGCATGGTGTCGCCAGACATCAGCGGTAACAGGCACAAGGTTTGAATCTGGTTGCCCCAGGTGTCGAACAACATGCGTTCATAGGGGGCTAAATCGTCCCGCTCGTAGAGATTGATCAGCAGCATCTCTTTACTTTTGAACACGCGTTCGGTGAGGGTTCCGGCTTCATCGACTTCGCTCTGTTCGTGGGCGGGATGTTGTTTATCAAGATAGTGAGTGGAGTAGATGTTGAGTTTGTTTTTACGGTGGCTGCGTAAGACAATGCTGATATCGTCAATGTCGAAATAGTAATGGATTTCTTTGGCGACTTCGCTGACCAGTTCGTCCATATCCAGGCGGGAAAGCACCGCGTTGGTAATGGCAACCAGGATGCGGAAGTTATCGCGCTCCCGGCATAACAACTCATAGTCGACATTGTTGACGACGCGGCTCTGGATTTGTTCGGTGACGACAGAAACGATCTGCGTAAATGTTTGCAGACGATTGAACTCTTTTTCGCTCCAGGGACGCTCGTCATAACGAATAAATTCACAGCCACCAAAAATATGCCCTCCCGCCGCCAGTGGCATCAGGCAATAGTGACCAAATTTGGGGTATAGCCCACCTGCGGCCAGCTGCGGCCAGGTTTCACAAAATTCTTCGTAACTGCAATGCAGCGTATCAGGGCGCGACAAAATGCTGCGTACCGGACCGTGTGCCAGAACAGTTTCGTCTTCATATTTAATGGGGGTGTCTTTTTCACGCGACGCGTAATAAGACGCACGTTGAGTCTGCGCTTGCCACAACACAATAGCCGCGTTGTCGGCGAGCGCAGAACGCTTTACCAGTTGCGAAAGAGCCTCACACAGCGAGGCCAGATCGGGCTGCTGCAATAGTGTCCGAGTGATGTCGAACAACCCTTGCTGTCCGAGATCACTCATCGGTGTATATGACATTTTGTTCTTCCAGGAAAGCACCGCAAAGCGGTGCAAAAGGTCATTGACTAACTATAGGAGATTTAGAATTTTATTAGCATATACGCGGAAGCGGTTCGGCGTGTGGTAAATCGAGGGTTCGTTTCACGCCATACAGACCGGCAAGACGAACACCTTTACGTTCCACCACTTCACCAATCAGCGCCGCGTCTTTCCCCAGTGGATGGGAATGTAACGCTGCCAGCACTTGCTCTGCCGCGTTGCGTTCAACGGCGATCACCAGTTTGCCTTCGTTGGCAAAGTTCAGGGCGTCCAGTCCCAGCAATTCGCAAACGCCGCGCACGGCAGGTTTAACCGGCAGCGCTGATTCAGAAATTTCAATACCACAACCGCAGGCTGCCGCGAACTCATGAACCACCGCGTTTACACCACCACGGGTGGCATCACGCAGCGCTTTCACGCCGGGAATGTCACGCAGCGTCTGAATAAGCGGCGTCAGCACCGCGCAGTCGCTGACCAGTTCGCCATCCAGCCCCAGCTGCTCACGCAGGTTAAGGATAGTCGCCCCGTGGTCGCCGAGTGTACCGCTAACCAGCAATACATCGCCTGCGGTTAGCGTCTGTGCGCCCCAGTGAATATTCGCCGGAATTGCGCCCATGCCAGCGGTGTTGATAAACAGTTTATCTGCCGCGCCGCGCTGCACCACTTTAGTATCGCCAGTAACGATGGCAATGCCTGCCGTGCGGGCGGTTTCTGCCATGCTGGTCACTACGGCTTTCAGTGTCTCCATCGGCAATCCTTCTTCGAGGATAAAGCCACAGGAGAGATAGCGCGGAATAGCGCCACTGCCCGCAACGTCATTCGCGGTGCCGCAAATCGCCAGCTTGCCGATATTACCGCCAGGAAAGAACAGCGGGTCAATGACGTAACTGTCGGTGGAGAACGCCAGACGGTCGCCTTCCGCTACCAGCTGCGCCAGATCAAGACGTGCCTGATCTTCCTGCTCTGCCAGCCACGGGTTGGCAAAGGCTTCCATAAACAGGCTGTTGATTAATTGCTGCATCGCCTGGCTGCCGCTGCCGTGGGCGAGTTGGATATTATTCACGCTTCACTCTCCTGCTGACGATACTGATACCACGCGGCGCACGCTCCTTCGGAGGAGACCATCAGTGCACCAAATGCGGTTTGAGGATTACAGGTGTTACCAAACAGCGGGCATTGATGCGGCTTACATTTGCCCGTTAATACCTCACCACAACGCGCGCGCGGGTCATCGCAGACCTGCTGCGGTGCCGGGCGGAAATGTGCTTCGGCATCGAATCGTTGATAATCCGGCGTCAGGTGCACGCCAGAAGATTCAATCACGCCTAAGCCGCGCCATTCGCTGTCGCCGTTGACACAGAACACATCGGCAATCGCCTGTTGCGCCAGTAGGTTACCGGCATCCGGTACCACCCGACGATACTGATTCTCTACCTTGCTGTGGGCCGCTATTTTCTGCTCCACCAGCATGACCACGCCTTGCAGTAGATCAAGGGGTTCGAAACCAGCGACCACCAGCGGACGATGAAAATCGCTGGCGATAAAATTATAGGCATCAGTGCCGATAACCATACTAACGTGGCCCGGCGCGAGGAACGCGTCGATACCGTTATCCGGCTGTTCCAGCAAACTGCGCAGCGTCGGGATAAGCGTAATGTGCTGGCAGAAGAAGTAAAAATTCTGCACATCACGCGCTTTCGCCTGTTGCAGAGTGATGGCGGTGGTCGGCATGGTGGTTTCAAAACCTAAGCCGAAGAACACCACTTTGCGGGTTGGATTCTCCTGCGCCAGTTTCAACGCATCCATCGGCGAGTAAACGATGCGCACATCGGCACCGCGTGCTTTTGCCTGCAACAGCGATCCCTGTTTCCCTGGTACGCGCATGGCGTCGCCAAAGGTACAGAAGATGACTTCCGGATGGCTGGCAATCTCCACGCAGGTGTCGATTCTACCCATCGGCAGTACGCACACCGGGCAACCCGGACCGTGGATAAACTCAACGTTTTCAGGCAGTAACTGGTCGAGGCCGAATTTAAAAATGGCGTGGGTATGACCGCCACACACTTCCATAATCCGCAGAGGGCGTTCGGCGGTGTAAGAGAGATGTGAAGCACGTTCGCGCAGATGCTCAATTAACTGCATCACCTGTTCCGGCGCGCGATATTCATCAACAAAACGCATTATTTTTCCTCGCCATACAACAGCGCGCCGACATCCGGCTCAACGTCAAACATGTTTTGTAAGGCGTCGAGAGTGTCGCGTGCTTCGGCTTCATTAATTACGCTCATGGCAAAGCCAACGTGAACCAGTACCCACTGGCCCACGCGCGGCTGACCGTTTTCATCGCAGCTGCCGACTAACGTTAAATCGACATCGCGCTGAATGCCGCAGACGTCGACTTTCGCCTGGTTGCCGTCAATGGTGCGGATCTGGCCGGGAACGCCTATGCACATCGCTGTGTCTCCAGCCAGTTCAGCCACTGGTCCATCCCTTCGCCGCTGGTGGCGGAAATAAGGATGATTTCAATTTCTGGATTGACTTCGCGGGCGCAGGCGATGCACTTCTCAACGTCAAAGTTGAGATACGGCAACAGGTCAACTTTGTTGAGCAGCATCAGCGAGGCGGCGGCAAACATATGCGGATATTTCAGCGGTTTGTCTTCACCTTCGGTAACGGAAAGCACCGCTACTTTGTGTTTTTCACCGAGATCGAAGCTGGCCGGGCATACGAGGTTGCCAACGTTTTCGATAAACAGAATACCGTTATCGTCCAGTGGCAGACGCGGTGCGGCGTCGGCAATCATCTGTGCGTCAAGATGGCAGCCTTTACCGGTGTTCACCTGAATCGCTGGTGTACCGGTAGCGCGAATGCGTGCGGCATCGTTCACGGTTTGCTGGTCGCCTTCAATAACCGCGCACGGAACGCTGTCTTTCAGGCGCATTAAGGTTTCCGTCAGCAGGGTGGTTTTACCGGAACCAGGGCTGGAAACCAGGTTGAGCACCAGTTGCTTGCGGGCAGCAAAGCGCGCGCGGTTGCGTTCAGCCAGACGGTTGTTTTTGTCCAGCACGTCAATTTCGACTTCCAGCATCCGACGCTGGCTCATGCCCGGTGTGTGAGTGCCCGCTTCGCCATGACCGTAATGCAGGTCGCCTTCTTCAGTCTGGCTGGGGGTAAATTCAGGCGCTTTAATGCCGGTGATTTTCATCTGCGGGCGTGCCGCCGGGGCAAATGGCGCGCTACGAAACGCGGAATGAGGGTTATGTTCATCACCCTCGATATACAGGTTGCCTTCACCGCAACCGCATGTTGTACACATCGCTCACTCCTGGTCTATTTCTATCCGCCGAATCTGTAAACCGTCGTCTGCCACAATCTGTAGCATGTCACCATGACACTGTGGACAGCGGCGGACGCGCTGGGTCAGTAGCGTCACATACTGTTGGCATGTTTCACACCAGCATTCGGCCTCTTGTTCTTCGAGGTGCAGTTTACAACCTTCCGCCACGCTGCCGCGGCAAACCAGATCAAAACAAAAGGCAAGAGAGCTGGTTTCGACACAAGAAAATGCGCCAATTTTGAGCCAGACCCCAGTTACGCGTTTTGCGCCGTGTTTTGCGGCCTGCTGTTCGATCAATTCCAGTGCCCGTTGGCAGAGGGTTATTTCGTGCATATCGCCTCCCATTAACTATTGCCAGCTACAAGCAATAATTGCGCCAGTGTTGATTATCCCTGCGGTGAATAATGTCGATGATGTCGAAATGACACGTCGACACGGCGACGAAATTCATCTTTAGCTTAAAAATCTCTTTAATAACAATAAATTAAAAGTTGGCACAAAAAATGCTTAAAGCTGGCATCTCTGTTAAACGAGTAACCTGACAATGACTATTTGGGAAATAAGCGAGAAAGCCGATTACATCGCACAGCGGCATCGTCGCCTACAGGACCAGTGGCACATCTACTGCAATTCGCTGGTTCAGGGGATCACGTTATCGAAAGCGCGCCTGCATCACGCCATGAGCTGCGCGCCGGACAAAGAACTCTGTTTCGTCCTTTTTGAACATTTTCGTATTTACGTCACCCTGGCGGATGGCTTTAACAGCCACACCATCGAGTATTACGTCGAAACAAAAGATGGCGAAGACAAACAGCGGATTGCGCAGGCGCAACTGAGCATTGACGGCATGATTGATGGCAAGGTCAACATCCGCGATCGCGAACAGGTTCTGGAACACTATCTCGAAAAAATCGCTGGCGTTTACGACAGCTTATACACCGCCATTGAAAACAATGTGCCGGTGAATTTAAGCCAACTGGTAAAGGGACAAAGCCCGGCAGCATGAGCTGAGGCTTTGCCCGTTTTGCAGGCGTTACGCCTGTTTGGGGATGGGCGTGTCGATGAGTGTCGAAAATGACATTTCATCGGCATGTTTTCGTCAAAAATGACAATCACCTGAGGAATGCCTGGTGAATCGTTTTGTAATTGCCGACTCCACGCTCTGTATCGGCTGCCACACCTGTGAGGCCGCCTGTTCAGAGACGCATCGCCAGCACGGCCTGCAATCAATGCCGCGCCTGAGAGTGATGCTCAATGAAAAAGAATCTGCGCCGCAGCTCTGTCACCACTGTGAAGATGCACCCTGCGCGGTGGTCTGCCCGGTTAACGCCATCACCCGCGTTGATGGGGCCGTGCAGTTGAATGAAAGTCTGTGCGTAAGCTGCAAACTGTGCGGCATCGCCTGCCCGTTTGGCGCAATTGAATTTTCCGGCAGCCGTCCGCTGGATATTCCGGCAAACGCCAATACCCCGAAAGCGCCACCGGCACCGCCTGCTCCGGCGCGTGTCAGCACATTGCTTGACTGGGTGCCAGGTATTCGCGCGATCGCCGTCAAATGTGACCTTTGTAGCTTTGATGAACAAGGTCCGGCCTGTGTGCGGATGTGCCCGACTAAAGCCCTGCATCTGGTGGATAACACCGATATCGCCCGCGTCAGCAAACGTAAGCGTGAGCTGACCTTTAACACGGACTTTGGCGATCTCACCTTGTTTCAGCAGGCTCAAAGTGGAGAGGCTAAATGAGCGCAATTTCCCTGATCAATAGCGGCGTGGCATGGTTTGTCGCCGCCGCTGTTCTGGCATTTCTCTTTTCAAAAAGCGCTAAGTGGCTGGATAGCCGGAATTGGCGGCGCGGTTGGTAGTCTGTATACGGCAGCCGCGGGCTTCACTGTACTGACTGGCGCGGTTGGCGTGAGCGGTGCGCTGTCGCTGGTAAGCTACGATGTGCAAATCTCCCCGCTTAACGCGATTTGGCTGATTACCCTCGGCCTTTGCGGTCTGTTTGTCAGCCTCTATAACATTGACTGGCATCGCCACGCGCAGGTGAAGTGCAACGGCTTGCAGATCAATATGTTGATGGCTGCCGCCGTCTGCGCCGTCATCGCCAGCAACCTCGGCATGTTCGTGGTAATGGCCGAAGTCATGGCCTTGTGTGCGGTGTTCCTCACCAGCAACAGCAAAGAGGGCAAACTGTGGTTTGCGCTGAGGCGTCTTGGCACTCTGCTGCTGGTGATTGCTTGCTGGCTGCTGTGGCAGCGTTATGGCACGCTGGATCTGCGCCTGCTGGATATGCGTATGCAACAGCTGCCGCTCGGTTCCGATATCTGGCTGCTCGGTGTGATTGGCTTTGGCCTGCTGGCTGGGATTATTCCGCTGCACGGCTGGGTGCCGCAGGCACATGCTAACGCCTCTGCGCCAGCTGCCGCGTTGTTTTCTACGGTAGTCATGAAAATTGGCCTGCTGGGCATGTTAACCCTGTCACTGCTGGGCGGTAATGCACCGCTGTGGTGGGGGATCGCGCTGCTGGTGCTCGGCATGATCACCGCGTTCGTCGGTGGTCTGTATGCGTTGATGGAACACAACATCCAGCGCCTGCTGGCTTACCACACCCTGGAAAATATCGGCATTATCCTGCTGGGGCTGGGGCTGGGGCTGGGGCTGGGGCTGGGGCTGGGGCTGGGCGCTGGCGTAACGGGTATCGCGCTCGAACAACCGGCGCTGATTGCTCTTGGCCTGGTCGGTGGTCTGTACCATCTGCTTAACCATAGCCTGTTCAAAAGCGTACTGTTCCTCGGGGCGGGGAGCGTCTGGTTCCGTACCGGTCATCGCGATATCGAAAAACTCGGTGGTATTGGCAAGAAAATGCCGGTTATCTCCATCGCCATGTTAGTCGGGTTGATGGCAATGGCTGCGCTGCCGCCACTGAACGGGTTTGCCGGGGAATGGGTTATCTATCAATCCTTCTTCAAACTGAGCAATAGCGGCGCGTTTGTTGCCCGTCTGCTGGGGCCGCTGCTCGCTGTGGGTCTGGCAATTACCGGTGCGCTGGCGGTGATGTGTATGGCGAAAGTCTATGGCGTCACGTTCCTCGGCGCGCCGCGTACCAAAGAAGCCGAAAACGCCACCTGTGCGCCGCTCCTGATGAGCGTAAGCGTAGTGGCACTGGCGATTTGCTGCGTAATTGGCGGTGTTGCTGCGCCGTGGCTGCTGCCGATGCTCTCTGCTGCTGTACCTCTGCCTCTGGAGCCTGCTAACACCACCGTTTCTCAACCAATGATCACATTGCTGCTGATTGCCTGCCCGCTGCTGCCATTCATCATTATGGCGATTTGCAAAGGCGACCGCCTGCCGTCACGTTCCCGCGGTGCGGCCTGGGTGTGCGGCTACGACCATGAAAAATCAATGGTGATTACCGCTCACGGTTTTGCCATGCCGGTTAAACAGGCGTTTGCGCCAGTGCTGAAACTGCGCAAATGGCTGAATCCGGTGTCGCTAGTGCCGGGCTGGCAGTGCGAAGGTAGTGCGTTGCTGTTCCGCCGGATGGCGCTGGTTGAACTGGCGGTACTGGTGGTGATTATTGTTTCACGAGGAGCCTGAGAATGAGTGTTTTATATCCGTTAATTCAGGCGCTGGTGTTATTTGCCGTTGCGCCGCTGCTCTCCGGTATTACCCGCGTGGCGCGCGCCCGTCTGCATAACCGTCGCGGGCCGGGCGTGTTGCAGGAGTATCGCGACATTATCAAACTGCTGGGCCGCCAGAGCGTTGGCCCGGATGCCTCTGGCTGGATGTTCCGCCTGACGCCGTATGTGATGGTGGGCGTCATGCTGACTATCGCTACTGCGCTGCCGGTGGTGACCGTCGGTTCTCCGCTGCCGCAACTGGGCGATTTGATCACCTTACTGTATCTCTTCGCCATCGCGCGTTTCTTCTTTGCCATTTCCGGTCTGGATACCGGTAGCCCGTTTACCGCTATCGGTGCGAGCCGTGAAGCGATGCTTGGCGTGCTGGTCGAACCGATGTTGCTGCTTGGTCTGTGGGTTGCCGCACAGGTTGCCGGTTCCACCAACATCAGCAACATTACCGACACCGTTTATCACTGGCCGCTGAGCCAAAGCATCCCGCTGGTGCTGGCGCTCTGCGCCTGTGCGTTCGCCACTTTTATCGAAATGGGCAAACTGCCGTTCGACCTGGCGGAAGCCGAGCAGGAGTTGCAGGAAGGTCCGCTCTCCGAATACAGCGGTAGCGGCTTTGGCGTCATGAAATGGGGTATCAGCCTGAAACAGCTGGTGGTGTTGCAGATGTTCGTCGGGGTGTTTATTCCGTGGGGACAAATGGAAACCTTCACCGTCGGTGGACTGCTGCTGGCGCTGGTGATTGCCATCGTCAAACTGGTGGTCGGCGTCCTGGTTATCGCGCTGTTCGAAAACAGCATGGCCCGTCTGCGTCTTGATATTACTCCGCGCATTACCTGGGCTGGGTTTGGCTTTGCATTTTTAGCGTTCGTCTCCTTGCTGGCGGCGTGATTAAAGAGAGTTTGAGCATGTCTGAAGAAAAATTAGGTCAACATTATCTCGCCGCGCTGAATGAGGCATTTCTAGGCGTCGTGCTGGACCACGCCTGGCAGACCAAAGATCAGCTGACTGTCACCGTAAAGGTGAACTATCTGCCGGAAGTGGTGGAGTTTCTCTACTACAAGCAGGGTGGCTGGCTGTCGGTGCTGTTTGGTAACGACGAACGCAAACTGAATGGTCATTACGCCGTTTATTACGTGCTGTCGATGGAGAAGGGCACCAAGTGTTGGGTAACGGTTCGCGTCGAAGTTGACGCCAACAAACCGGAGTATCCGTCCGTGACGCCGCGCGTTCCGGCGGCGGTGTGGGGCGAGCGCGAAGTGCGCGATATGTACGGTTTGATTCCGGTTGGTCTGCCGGATGAACGTCGTCTGGTGCTGCCGGATGACTGGCCGGATGAACTTTATCCGCTGCGTAAAGACAGCATGGATTATCGTCAGCGTCCGGCACCGACTACCGATGCTGAAACCTACGAGTTCATCAACGAACTGGGCGACAAGAAAAACAACGTCGTGCCGATTGGTCCGCTGCACGTCACTTCTGACGAACCGGGTCACTTCCGTCTGTTCGTCGATGGCGAAAACATTATCGACGCCGACTACCGTCTGTTCTACGTCCATCGCGGTATGGAAAAACTGGCGGAAACCCGCATGGGTTATAACGAAGTGACCTTCCTCTCTGACCGTGTGTGCGGGATCTGCGGCTTTGCCCACAGCACCGCCTACACCACGTCGGTGGAAAACGCGATGGGTATTCAGGTGCCAGAACGCGCGCAGATGATCCGCGCCATTCTGCTGGAGGTGGAACGCCTGCACCCGCATCTGCTCAACCTCGGCCTCGCCTGTCACTTTACCGGCTTCGACTCCGGCTTTATGCAGTTCTTCCGCGTGCGTGAAACCTCCATGAAAATGGCAGAGATCCTTACCGGTGCGCGTAAAACCTACGGCCTGAACCTGATCGGCGGGATTCGTCGCGATCTGCTGAAAGATGACATGATCCAGACCCGCCAGCTGGCGCAACAAATGCGTCGTGAAGTGCAGGAGCTGGTGGATGTGCTGCTGAGTACGCCGAACATGGAACAACGCACCGTCGGCATTGGTCGTCTGGACCCGGAAATCGCCCGCGATTTCAGTAACGTTGGCCCGATGGTTCGCGCCAGCGGTCTCGCCCGCGATACTCGCGCCGATCACCCGTTTGTCGGTTATGGCCTGCTGCCAATGGAAGTCCACAGCGAGCAGGGCTGCGACGTTATTTCCCGTCTGAAAGTGCGAATCAACGAGGTCTATACCGCGCTGAATATGATCGACTACGGTCTGGATAACCTGCCGGGCGGTCCGCTGATGGTGGAAGGCTTTACCTACATTCCGCACCGTTTCGCGCTGGGCTTTGCCGAAGCGCCGCGCGGCGACGATATCCACTGGAGCATGACCGGCGACAACCAGAAGCTGTACCGCTGGCGCTGCCGTGCCGCGACCTACGCGAACTGGCCGACCCTGCGCTACATGCTGCGTGGCAATACCGTTTCCTATGCGCCGCTGATTATCGGTAGCCTGGACCCTTGCTACTCCTGTACCGACCGCATGACCGTAGTCGATGTGCGTAAGAAGAAGAGCAAAGTGGTGCCGTACAAAGAACTCGAGCGTTACAGCATTGAGCGTAAAAACTCGCCGCTGAAATAAGGAATCGCCATGTTTACCTTTATCAAAAAAGTCATCAAAACCGGCACGGCGACCTCGTCTTATCCGCTGGAGCCGATTGCGCAAGGACAATCGGCAAACGGTGCAGTACACTGCGTTGATTGCGTGTAAAGGGATGAAAATGATGACGACGATGCTGGAAGTGGCGAAGCGCGCCGGGGTTTCAAAAGCGACCGTTTCCCGCGTGCTTTCAGGTAATGGCTACGTCAGCCAGGAGACTAAAGATCGCGTGTTTCAGGCGGTAGAAGAGAGCAGTTACCGCCCAAATTTGCTGGCCCGCAATCTGTCGGCGAAGAGTACTCAGACGCTGGGGCTGGTAGTGACCAACACGCTTTATCACGGCATTTATTTTAGTGAATTACTGTTTCATGCCGCGCGAATGGCGGAAGAGAAAGGGCGACAGTTGCTATTGGCAGATGGTAAACACAGCGCCGAAGAAGAGCGCCAGGCGATTCAGTATCTGCTGGATTTGCGCTGCGACGCCATTATGATTTACCCGCGTTTTTTAAGCGTGGATGAGATTGATGACATCATTGACGCGCACAGTCAGCCGATAATGGTGCTTAATCGCCGCCTGCGCAATAATAGCAGCCATAGCGTCTGGTGCGATCATAAACAGACCAGCTTTAACGCCGTGGCAGAGTTGATAAACGCCGGGCATCAGGAGATTGCTTTCCTTACCGGCTCGATGGATTCCCCCACCAGCATTGAACGTCTTGCCGGGTATAAAGACGCGCTGTCGCAGCATGGTATTGCGCTCAATGAAAAACTTATCGCTAACGGTAAATGGACGCCCGCCAGCGGGGCCGAAGGGGTAGAAACGTTGCTCGAACGAGGGGCTAAATTTAGCGCGTTAGTTGCCAGTAACGACGATATGGCGATAGGTGCGATCAAAGCGTTGCACGAGCGCGGCGTAGCGGTGCCAGAGCAGGTGTCAGTTATCGGATTCGATGATATCGCAATTGCCCCCTATATCGTTCCGGCGCTCTCCAGCGTAAAAATTCCGGTGACTGAGATGATTCAGGAAATTATTGGACGGCTGATTTTTATGCTCGATGGCGGGGATTTCTCACCGCCGAAAACCTTTAGCGGAAAACTGATCCGCCGCGACTCACTCATTGCCCTTTCGCGATAAACATTGTCATCACATGTCATCGTCACTAGTGTCGATGACATCTTTTTTCCTGCATTACAGAAATTAATTTCCTTAAATAACAGCAAATTAAAAACTGGCATGATTTGTGAGTGTATCGGCGCATTAACTGTCATTGCTGGAGAATTTGATGAACCGTTTCATCATTGCTGACGCGAGTAAATGTATTGGTTGCCGTACCTGTGAAGTGGCGTGCGTGGTTTCTCATCAGGAAAATCAGGACTGTGCATCGCTGACCCCGGAAACATTTTTACCGCGTATCCATGTCATTAAAGGTGTGAACATTTCCACGGCGACAGTTTGCCGTCAGTGTGAAGATGCACCGTGCGCTAACGTCTGCCCGAATGGTGCTATCAGCCGTGATAAAGGGTTTGTTCCTGTGATGCAGGAACGTTGCATTGGTTGCAAAACCTGCGTGGTGGCTTGCCCGTATGGCGCGATGGAAGTGGTGGTACGTCCTGTGATTCGCAACAGCGGCGCGGGTCTGAATGTACGGGCTGACAAAGCCGAAGCCAATAAATGCGACCTGTGCAACCATCGTGAAGACGGCCCGGCGTGTATGGCGGCTTGCCCGACCCATGCGCTGATTTGTGTCGATCGTAATAAACTTGAACAACTGAGCGCAGAAAAACGCCGCCGTACGGCGCTGATGTTCTAAAAATCTTACAGAACTGTTCTGGCATCAAAGGAATTCCCGGAAATATTCGTAGAATACGGAGCGGGCGGTATCGCCGACCTGAGACTGCCGGATACGACGCTGTCGTGTCCGGCAGGGCGGGTTACGCAATTCATGATGGCGGGAATAACTCAATGGCAAAAAACACATCTTGCGGTGTCCAACTGCGTATTCGTGGCAAAGTGCAGGGCGTCGGTTTTCGTCCGTTTGTCTGGCAGCTGGCACAGCAATTAAATCTTCACGGCGATGTATGTAATGACGGCGATGGCGTAGAAGTCCGGCTGCTGGAAGACCCGGAAACGTTTCTTGTTCAATTGCATCAGCACTGTCCGCCACTGGCGCGTATTGATAGCGTCGAGCGTGAGCCGTTTATCTGGTCACAACTGCCCACCGAGTTCACCATCCGCCAGAGCACCGGCGGCACCATGAATACGCAAATTGTCCCGGATGCCGCCACTTGCCCTGCTTGCCTTGCCGAAATGAATACCCCAGGCGAGCGGCGTTATCGTTATCCGTTTATCAACTGTACCCACTGCGGCCCGCGTTTCACCATTATTCGCGCGATGCCTTACGACCGCCCGTTTACCGTGATGGCGGCGTTTCCGCTATGTCCGGCCTGTGACAAAGAGTACCGCGACCCGCTCGATCGTCGCTTCCACGCCCAGCCGGTGGCCTGCCCGGAGTGTGGCCCGCATCTTGAATGGGTAAGTCATGGTGAACATGCAGAACAAGAGGCGGCATTACAGGCAGCTATCGCACAGTTAAAAATGGGCAACATTGTCGCCATCAAAGGGATTGGCGGATTTCATCTTGCCTGCGATGCACGTAACAGTAACGCGGTGGCGACACTGCGGGAGCGCAAACATCGCCCGGCGAAACCGCTGGCAGTCATGTTGCCAGTGGCAGAAAGTTTACCAGACGCTGCGCGCCAGTTGCTTACCACGCCCGCTGCGCCGATTGTGCTGGTGGATAAAAAATACGTACCTGAGCTTTGTGATGATATCGCCCCTGGCCTTAACGAAGTCGGGGTGATGTTGCCTGCGAACCCGCTCCAGCATTTGCTGTTACAGGAACTGCAATGCCCGCTGGTGATGACCTCCGGCAACCTGAGCGGTAAACCACCAGCTATCAGCAACGAACAGGCGCTGGCGGATTTGCAGGGCATTGCCGACGGATTCTTGCTACATAACCGCGACATCGTGCAGCGGATGGATGATTCAGTGGTGCGCGAAAGCGGCGAAATGCTGCGCCGTTCGCGGGGGTATGTGCCGGATGCGCTGGTTTTGCCTCCGGGCTTTAAAAATGTTCCGCCTGTGCTGTGTCTTGGCGCGGATCTGAAAAATACCTTCTGCCTGGTGCGCGGTGAACAAGCGGTGTTGAGTCAGCATCTGGGCGATTTAAGTGACGATGGCATCCAGATGCAGTGGCGCGAAGCGTTACGCCTGATGCAAAACATCTACGATTTCACTCCGCAATACATTGTGCATGATGTGCATCCGGGCTATGTCTCCAGCCAGTGGGCGAGCGAAATGAATCTGCCGACGCAAACGGTACTGCATCATCATGCCCATGCAGCGGCGTGTCTGGCAGAGCATCAGTGGCCGCTGGATGGCGGTGATGTCATTGCTTTGACGCTCGACGGTATCGGTATGGGGGAGAATGGCGCTTTGTGGGGCGGCGAGTGCCTGCGGGTGAACTATCGCGAATGTGAGCACCTGGGCGGCTTGCCTGCAGTGGCGCTTCCGGGTGGCGATTTGGCGGCGAAGCAGCCGTGGCGAAACCTGCTGGCGCAGTGCCTGCGCTTTGTGCCGGAGTGGCAGAATTACCCTGAAACGGCAAGTGTGCAACAGCAAAACTGGAGCGTACTGGCGCGGGCCATTGAGCGTGGAATTAACGCGCCGCTGGCATCATCGTGTGGGCGGTTGTTCGATGCAGTGGCGGCGGCACTGGGCTGTGCGCCAGCCACGTTAAGTTATGAAGGTGAAGCGGCTTGTGCTCTGGAGGCGCTCGCAGCCTCATGCGACGGAGTGACGCATCCGGTGACGATGCCGCGGGTGGACAATCAACTGGATCTCGCCACTTTCTGGCAGCAGTGGCTGAACTGGCAGGCACTGGTTAATCAACGCGCGTGGGCGTTTCATGATGCGCTGGCGCAGGGTTTTGCCGCGTTGATGCGTGAGCAGGCCACGATGCGTGGTATCACTACGCTGGTATTTAGCGGCGGGGTTATTCATAACCGTTTGCTGCGTGCACGTCTGGCGCATTATCTCGCTGATTTCACATTGCTCTTTCCACAGAGTTTACCGGCGGGTGATGGCGGTTTGTCTCTGGGGCAGGGGGTTATTGCTGCGGCGCGTTGGTTAGCGGGTGAAGTCCAGAACGGATAAAGCGTGTTGCATTTGGACACCCTTGCCGGATGCGGCGTAAATGCCTTATCCGGCCTACACATGCGTCCCCGTAGGTCGGATAAGACGCGCCAGCGTCGCATCCGACATTTTAGGCACAGTAGCCCACCTACACCGGCAACGTTTTCAACAATACAAATGCCTCTTTCATCCGATCCTCACTGACCACAAAGGCGCGAAGCTGGTCAGCATCGTCAACGCCGCGCGCCACCATTCCCTGGCGTTCGGTATTAATCTGCCAGCGTAAATCCTGACGCTGGGTTTCGCCTGCCAGATGCAGCGGTAATTCCGGCGTTTTGATTTTCACCAGCATCGCCGGTAGTTTCAGCGGCGTGTTATTGCCGAGAAGATTTTTTGCCAGCACCATCCCGCTAAGTTGAATCGGCTGCAGGAACGGCAATACCTGACCGTTAATTTCCGCGCAATCGCCCAGCGCGTAAATATCGGCATTACTGGTTTGCAGATAACTATCGACGCAAACGCCGCGATTAATCGTCAGCCCGGCGCGTCGTGCCAGGGCTGTTTCCGGGCGCAGTCCGGTGGCGGCAATTACCGCATCCACTTCGATACTACGCTGGTGGTCCAGCGTTGCCAGAATGCCAGAATCCGTTTTTTCCAGCCCCTGCAACTGAGATTTCAACAGCAGATGAACGCCCATCTCCGTCAACCGATGCTGCAAGCGGCTGCTTACTTCTGGTGGCATTAATGACGCCAGAATACTGGCAGCGTTGTCGATTAGCGTGACCGCTTTGCCTGCACGACAAAAATCCATCGCCAGTTCGCTACCAATCAAACCACCGCCGACAATCAACACGCGTCGGGCATCCCGCAGTTGCGTTTCACAGGCGCGATACTCTTGCTGACTATTTAACGTCAGCATTAACTCACGCCCAGGCACAGGCGGGACAAAGGCGCTGGCACCGGTTGCCAGCACTAACTTGTCGTATTGCCACTGATTATTCTGGCTTTTCACCACATGGGCTTCGGCATCGATATCCGTCACCCAGGTGTGCGGAAACAGGCGCAGATTAAACTGCCCGGCAAATTCACCCGCCGTCTGGCGGGTAAGGTCGTCGGCACGTTGCCCCTGACTGATAACATGGCTGAGGTCGGGTTTGTTGTACTCATCTATGCTGTCGGCGGCAATCAGGGTTAATGGAATAGTGGCGTCCTGTTTGCGAATATTTTTCACCAGTTGGCGGGCGGCGAAGCCCGAACCGATGATCACAATGCCGTTGCTCATTTTGCCTCCGATGCTAGTTCGTCAAAGACGTCTTTGCCGAGGGAGCATTCCGGGCAGAGGAAGTTATCCGGGACTTCACTCCACGGCGTTCCTGGCGCAACGTCCTGCATTGGCTCGCCTTTTGCCGGATCGTAAATCCACTGGCAGACGCTGCACTGCATTCGTGGGCCGAGGTCAGCCGTCGTCGTGGCAGAGGTTTCTTCTTTAACTACCGTATTCACCGTGCTCTGCGGCAGCGGCGCGAGCGCCCACTGACGGGCGATTTCGCGACCGTGTTCACGGCATAACTCCAGAGCGTCCTGGTCTGGTCGCCATTTGGCTTTCAGGCTGAGCGACATTTCGAAACCCGCATCCTGCAGGCGCGTGGAAAGGCGATCCATCGCACCGCCGCTCCAGCCGTGAGATCCGAAAGCACTGGCGCGTTTGTTACGGAAGCGTAATCCGGTCATCTCCTCCACCAGCCCGGCGATTTTCGGCATCATCACGTTATTCATCGTCGAAGTGCCGACCAGCACGCCTTTTGAGCGGAAGACATTGGTCAGGATTTCGTTTTTATCGCTTCGGGCGACGTTGAAAATTTTCACCGCCACGCGTGGGTCGGTTTCCGCAATTCCCTGGGCGATAGCGTCAGCCATCATGCGGGTGTTATTCGACATGGTGTCGTAGAAAATGGTGATTCTGTCTTCCTGATAATCAGCGGCCCACTTCAGGTACAGCTCGACAATTTGCGTCGGGTTATCGCGCCAGACCACGCCGTGGGAGGTCGCTATCATATCGACTGGTAAGTTAAAGCCCAGGATCTCGGTAATTTTCGGCGTTACCAGGCGGCTGAACGGCGTCAGGATATTGGCGTAGTAACGCTGGCACTGCTCGAAAAGCTCCGTCTGATCCACTTCATCGTTGAACAGATGCTCGTCGCAGTAGTGCTGACCGAAAGCATCGTTACTGAACAGCACCGCGTCGCCTGTCAGGTAAGTCATCATGCTGTCCGGCCAGTGCAGCATTGGTGTTTCGACAAAAATGAGCTGTTTGCCGTTGCCGATATCCAGCGTGTCGCCAGTTTTCACCACATTAAAATTCCACTCCGGATGATGGTGATGACCATTTATCGAGTCGATAGCGTTGGCAGTACAGTAGATCGGCGTATCGGGAATTTGCGCCATCAGTTCGGTCAGCGCCCCGGCGTGGTCCTCTTCTGCATGGTTAATCACGATGTAATCGATATCCGCCAGATCGATTTCATTACGCAGGTTCTGCACAAATTCGCGGCTGAATTTATGGTCGACGGTGTCGATCAGCACGTTTTTTTCTTCGCGGATGAGGTAGCTGTTGTAGCTGCTGCCGCGCAGCGTTTTATATTCCGTGCCGTGAAAATCACGCACTTCCCAGTCACGTTGACCCACCCAATGAATGTTATTTTTCACCACAATAGACATAGCAACCTCAATTTATTCAGCGTGTTCTAAAAAGATGTCTTGCTAATTGCAGATTGCGTGCCAGTTTCTTATCTGATTGTTTTTACTCTATAAATAAAATTATGCTCATTAATGAGTAGTCAAAATGACTATCAATCAAATGGTCGATATGACAATATCTATAGTCAAATTGACAGTGAGGCAAAGATGAGTTTTTCCGTTGATGTGCTGGCGAATATCGCCATCGAATTGCAGCGTGGGATTGGTCATCAGGATCGTTTTCAGCGCCTGATCACCACGCTACGTCAGGTGCTGGAGTGCGATGCGTCTGCGTTGCTACGTTACGATTCGCGGCAGTTTATTCCGCTTGCCATCGACGGTCTGGCAAAGGATGTACTCGGTAGACGCTTTGCGCTGGAAGGGCATCCACGGCTGGAAGCGATTGCCCGCGCCGGGGATGTGGTGCGCTTTCCCGCAGACAGCGAATTGCCCGATCCCTATGACGGTTTGATTCCTGGGCAGGAGAGTCTGAAGGTTCACGCCTGCGTTGGTCTGCCATTGTTTGTCGGACAAAACCTGATCGGCGCACTGACGCTCGACGGGATGCAGCCCGATCAGTTCGATGTTTTCAGCGACGAAGAGTTACGGCTGATTGCCGCGCTGGCGGCGGGAGCGTTAAGCAATGCGTTGCTGATTGAACAACTGGAAAGCCAGAATATGCTGCCAGGCGATGCCACGCCGTTTGAAGCGGTGAAACAGACGCAGATGATTGGCTTGTCCCCTGGCATGACGCAACTGAAAAAAGAGATTGAGATTGTGGCGGCGTCCGATCTCAACGTTCTGATCAGCGGTGAGACGGGAACCGGTAAGGAGCTGGTGGCGAAAGCGATTCATGAAGCCTCGCCACGGGCGGTGAATCCGCTGGTCTATCTCAACTGTGCCGCACTGCCGGAAAGTGTGGCGGAAAGTGAGTTGTTCGGGCATGTGAAAGGAGCGTTTACTGGCGCTATCAGTAACCGCAGCGGGAAGTTTGAAATGGCGGATAACGGTACTCTGTTTCTCGATGAGATCGGCGAGTTGTCGTTGGCATTGCAGGCCAAGCTGCTGAGGGTGTTGCAGTATGGCGATATTCAGCGCGTTGGCGATGACCGTAGTTTGCGGGTCGATGTGCGCGTGCTGGCGGCGACTAACCGCGACTTACGCGAAGAGGTGCTGGCAGGGCGATTCCGCGCCGATTTGTTTCATCGCCTGAGCGTGTTTCCACTTTCGGTGCCGCCGCTGCGTGAGCGGGGCGATGATGTCATTCTGCTGGCGGGGTATTTCTGCGAGCAGTGTCGTTTGCGGCAGGGGCTCTCCCGCGTGGTATTAAGTGCCGGGGCGCGAAATTTACTGCAACACTACAGTTTTCCGGGAAACGTGCGCGAACTGGAACATGCTATTCATCGGGCGGTAGTGCTGGCGAGAGCCACCCGCAACGGCGATGAAGTGATTCTTGAGGCGCAACATTTTGCTTTTCCTGAGGTGACGTTGCCGCCGCCAGAAGCGGCGGCGGTGCCCGTTGTTAAGCAAAACCTGCGTGAAGCGACAGAAGCGTTCCAGCGTGAAACTATTCGCCAGGCACTGGCACAAAATCATCACAACTGGGCAGCCTGTGCGCGAATGCTGGAAACTGACGTCGCCAACCTGCATCGGCTGGCGAAACGTCTGGGATTGAAGGATTAAATAATCCCGGCCTGATAGAAATCCTGCAGGTTAATTGCGCCGGTGAGTTTGCCGTTTTCATCTACCACTGGTGCGGCAGTGATTTTGCGTTTCATCAGAACTTCTTTGGCGTCGATGGCGCGACTTTGTGCCTGTAATGTGGTGCCGCCTGTCGTCATCGCTTCATTAACTGGCGTGGTGAGTGCGCCGCCGCCTACCAGCCAGCGACGTAAATCGCCGTCGGTAAAGACGCCTTGTACCTGTTGTTGAGCGTCACATACCGCCACCAGCCCCAGACCGGTGCGGCTGAGTTCCAGCATCGCATCCATCACGCTGGCGGTTAACGCTACCTGTGGGATAGCGTCATCACGACGCATCAGATGATGCACTTTATTCAGCAAGCGAGCGCCCAGTGCCCCAGCTGGGTGGGAGCGGGCAAAATCTTCTTCATTAAAACCGCGCGCCTGCATGACCGCCATCGCCAGCGCGTCACCCATCATCAGGGTATTGACGGTGCTGGAGGTCGGCGCAAGGTGCATCGGGCAGGCTTCGCGTTCTACGGAGATATCCAGCACCGCTTTCGCCGCCAGGCCCAGCGGTGACGTCGGTTTGCCGGTCATCGCCAGCAGCGCGATAGATTTATCTTCCAGACGCGGAATAATCAGATCCAGTTCCTTCGCGCCACCGGAGTAAGAGATAAACAGCATCACATCGCGGCTTTCAATCATCCCCAGATCGCCGTGCAGTGCTTCTGCCGGATGGACAAAAAAAGCCGGTGTGCCGGTACTGGCAAGTGTTGCGGCGATTTTCTTACCAATGTGGCCCGATTTGCCAATTCCCGAAACCACCACTTTGCCTTCGCAGTGCAGGATGATATTGGCGGCGCGAACAAAATCATCGCCCAGACGTTCCGGTAAACGGCTTGCTTCCTGCAACTCCAGCATTAACGTCTGACGTCCCGTGTTCAGTAGTGCTTCACTCATTGCTCTCTCCGGTTATGATCACATCGATCCCTTTCTCTTCCAGCGCCTGACGAAACGCCGGATCGATACCTGCGTCGGTAATTAGCTTATCGACGCTTTCAAGACTGCAAACTACGTTGGGGCTTTTACGGCCAAACTTTGATGAGTCCGCCATCAAAATCACTTCGCGCGCGGCATTGCACATTGCCTTACTGACGGTATAAACCTCGTTGAACGTGGTTACGCCCGCATTGAGATCGATGCCGTCGGTGCCCATAAACAATTTATCGAAGGTGAAATGCTCGAAGGCATTCTCTGCCAGTTGCCCGTGAAATGAGGCCGATTTTTTGCGAAATGTTCCGCCTGGCATCAGGATAGTTTGTTCGTTATCCAGTTCGGATAGCGCATTGACGATATGCAGGCTGTTGGTCATCACCGTGATGTTATTAAAGCGCGAGAGCAGGGGAACAATCTGCAAAACGGTACTGCCAGCATCAAGAATGATCGAATCGCCATCATGGATAAAACTAACGGCAGCTTCTGCAATCAGCTCTTTCTTGTGGGTGTTGATGAGCGTTTTATGATCGATAGGCGGATCGGATTCCTCTTTATTCAACACCACTCCGCCATAAGTACGAATGACGGTTCCGGCATGTTCCAGAATGACCAGATCTTTGCGAATGGTTGTGCCTGTGGTGTCAAAGTATTGCGCCAATTCTTCAACCGAGCATTTACCCTGCTTTTGCAGATACTCCAGAATGGCGGCCTGACGCTGACGAGGTTTCATGGGCGTGATTACCTGATTTAGGTTTCAAAATGATAACTTCGCAAGCAAGTAACATTCACAACGAAATTATCCACGTTTCAGTTTAAGCGCCAATGATAGAGCATTCTGTGATAGTGGATCATGGGGAAAGATCACATCGGGCTGTAAATCACCCGCATGCATGCCGGTAATTGCGGGAATTTTTTGCGGTCGGGCGAAGACAGTCAGTCCTTTCATAAACAAGGTGTCGACGATGCACTGCTGATCGTCCAGCGCGATGGCGACCACGACCCGCGGTTTAAAGCGCCCGCTGGAACGGTCCACGCCAACCCGCCCTTGCTGGCATAGTGTGTCGAAGGCACGGTTAAAACGAGAAATTTGCCAGCCGCCTAAGGCCAGTTGCGCACACCAGGCGATAACGGCGACGGTGATGAGTGCGGATACCATAACTTTTCCTTAATGTAGTGGCGGAAGTCCTGTATGCCTGATGAGCGTAGCGCATCAGGCATTCTATAGTCTCACGGAGATCCTTAACGGATCTCCGCTGTTGATCAGAACATCACCTGACCGCCGGTGACATTGATCGACTGTCCGGTGCAGTACGACGCCTTAGGACTGGCGTAGAACAGCAGCATATTCAGCACATCTTGATAATCGCAGCCGCGTTTGAGCGGTACTTTGTCGATGTAATACTGCTCGACTTGATCCGGTTTGATACCCAGCTTGGTCGCGTATTGTGGCAACAGTGACTGGAACATCCGCGATTTCAGCAGGTTACCGAGCATCAGTGAATGCACCGTAATGCCGTACTCCGCCAGATCCAGCGCCAGTGATTGAGTCAGCCCGACGCCACCAAATTTCGCTGCGCTGTAGCCAGAGTTGTGTTTGCTGCCCACTTTGCCGGATTTCGAGTTGATCTGAATAATGCGACCCTGAATCCCGTCGCGGATCATCAAACGCGAAAATTCACGGGCACACAGGAAATAACCCACCAGATTCACTTGTAGCGAACGGTCAAAATCGCCGAGCTGGAAGTCGCTGATAAAGGCTGCTTTTGCTATTCCGGCGCTATAGACCAGCAAATCCACGCGACCAAAGATTTCATCTACCCCACGAGAGAGCGCCAGAACGCTTTGCTCGCTAGTGGCGTCAGCACCAAAACCGTACGCCATACCTTCACCATATTCGGCGTTAATTTCTTGTGCCACATTTGCGGCTTTGTCGCTCTGAATATCGACAACCGCGACGCGATACCCCTCGGCAGCCAGACCGTGGCACAGGAACGCGCCTAAGGTTTGCCCACCACCGATGACAACGGCAACCTGATTCATTTTTTACTCCTTAACAGATTCAAACTTCAAAACCGATCCCGGCGCGATATCGTCGGGTACAGGGCCTGCCACATGGACAGTGCCCGGAAATTCCGCTTCGTTTAAACCATCGAAGCGCAGGGTGACATGACCCAGTTCGCGAAGGTTGTCTTCCGCCACGCTGCCAACAGCGGTCACCGGATAGCGATGCTGCCCGAGTGAAAATTGCAAACCGGGATGGAGTGCACCTTTCAACTCGCCGTGGCAATGAATGAAGCAATACTCTTCGAGGTCCGCTGGCGCGCCTTCACGAAAGGTGATGAGCATCTGGTCGCTGAGGGCGTCAGTGGCACTCGCGCCGATACGGGTGATGGTGGTCTGATAAATAACGGTCATGTTTCAGCCTCTATTGATAGATAAAACCGGAGACAAACCAGGCGATCAGTACAGTCGGCGCGCCGGTTAAAAAGCGGCTCACCAGTACAGAAGGGACACCGACGCGAACCGTGTCCTGACGGGCTTCCGCCAGCGACAAACCGACCGGGATGAAGTCGCAAGCCGCCTGCGCGTTGATGGCAAACAGTGCCGGTAAAGCCAGATGCGGCGGAATATTGCCGAGACCAATCTGCACGCCAATCAATACGCCGATAACCTGTGCGATAACTGCGCCTGGGCCGAGGAAAGGTGAAAGCAGTGGGAAGGAGCAGATGAGCGCCAGCATGACCAGACCCAGTGGATGGCTCGCTAGCGGAGCAAGACCGTGGGCAATCCAGTCACCAAGGCCAGAAGCCATAATGATGCCAATGAGCGCCGAGACGAATGCCATAAACGGCAGAATGGTTTTTAATACAGTGTCGATGGTGTCACGACCAGACTGAAACAACACGGCAACGGCGGACCCCATGCCCATTCCCACCTTCGCCAGTAAACCATCGCTTTGTTCGGTGATTTTCTTACTGGTGTCATAGTCACGGCCCACGGAAGAGGGTTGTGGTGTCGCATCACCCACTACAGTGATGTTTTCTTCTTTTACGCCAGAGACATAAATATCTTCCACAATGTACTGCGCCAGCGGACCGGACTTGCCCGTCGAGTGGATATTAATGGTGGGAATACGTCGTTTCGGATAGATGCCGCAGCGTAATGTGCCGCCACAGTCGATTACCGCGACACCAATTTCCGCCTCCGCGGGTTCACCTTCTTTAAATCCGTCAATAGCCTGCCAGCCAGTAAGTTGTGCCAGTTTGTCAACAATCGCAGGCCGGGTACCGGCGGTGATATAGACGATTTTTTTGCCCGGCGTGGCTTCCAGCTCAAGCGGGCCGCCCCAGCCACCCGTTCCTTTTTCGATCCGAATACGCGTCATGATGTTGCTCCTGCCAGGTGAACTTTTTGTTCAAGTTGAATGCCCATCTTTTTCTCAAAAATGGCGGTGGTCAGATCGGTCACCCAGCCGCGGAAGAAATTGGTGACCAGACCAACCAGCAGATAACTCACCGCCAGTGGGCCAAGTGGCAGGTTCAGCGTTGTCAGACCGCTGGCAATGCCAAGATAAACAAACAGTTCGCAGGGTTGATATGGGGGAAGAGGCCATTCATTGAGTGGCAGCTATAAGAGGCCGCCGCGTAGTAGCTGGGTTTGTACTTTTCCGGCATAAAGCGACCCAGGCTTAAGGTCATCGGATTGCAAAAGACAAACGTGCCAATGCACGGTAACAGTAGGTAACGGGAAACAGGGTTACCGGCGCAACGTTGAGCAAAACGTTCAATACGATGCTGACCGATAAAATTAATCAGTGCGTTCATGATAACCTGCAGGCTAATCAACAGCGGAAGAATGCCGGTCACCATCCCGGTAAACACCTCTCCGCCCTTTTGGAACAGCCCGATAAACCACTCTGCACCATGAGTAATGGTTTCTATCATTGTTCTCTCCTTCAGGATTTATTGTTTTATTACCAAACGGCAACCTAATCTAATCAGGTTGAAAGGTTTAAAAGTGTTATTTTGATCGTAAAATGAAAGATAAATATTTTAATTTGAAAGTTTGAATAAAAGTATAGCGAGGGGAATGAGTTGAGTTATGTAAAGTCCGTATCGGGCAGTGACTACCGCTTCCTTGTGCGGGGTGTGATGCTTTACCATACTTGCCCCTGGTTGAATCTGTTAAATGGACCCCTCATGTTCAAGCGTCGTTATGTAACATTGCTTCCCCTTTTTGTGTTGCTTGCCGCCTGTAGCAGCAAGCCAAAACCTACTGAGACTGAAACGACCACCGGAACGCCGTCTGGCGGCTTCCTGCTTGAGCCGCAGCACAATGTGATGCAGATGGGCGGCGATTTCGCTAATAACCCGAATGCCCAGCAGTTCATCGACAAAATGGTGAACAAACACGGTTTCGATCGTCAGCAGTTGCAGGAAATTCTCTCCCAGGCGAAGCGTCTGGATTCGGTACTGCGGCTGATGGATAACCAGGCACCAACCACATCGGTGAAACCGCCATCAGGTCCGAACGGCGCATGGCTGCGTTATCGCAAAAAATTTATTACGCCGGACAACGTGCAGAACGGTGTGGTTTTCTGGAATCAGTATGAAGATGCGTTGAATCGCGCGTGGCAGGTGTATGGCGTACCGCCGGAAATTATCGTCGGGATTATCGGCGTTGAAACCCGCTGGGGGCGCGTGATGGGGAAAACTCGCATCCTCGATGCGCTGGCAACGCTGTCATTTAACTACCCACGCCGCGCGGAGTATTTCTCTGGCGAGCTGGAAACCTTCCTGCTGATGGCGCGCGACGAGCAGGACGATCCGCTCAATCTGAAAGGTTCCTTTGCCGGGGCGATGGGCTACGGACAGTTTATGCCGTCGTCTTACAAACAATATGCGGTAGATTTCAGCGGCGACGGGCATATCAACCTGTGGGATCCGGTTGATGCGATCGGTAGCGTGGCGAACTATTTCAAAGCGCACGGCTGGGTGAAAGGCGATCAGGTCGCGATAATGGCAAACGGTCAGGCTCCAGGCTTGCCAAATGGTTTCAAAACTAAGTACAGCATTTCGCAGCTTGCCGCCGCAGGTTTAACGCCACAGCAGCCGCTGGGCAACCATCAACAAGCCAGCCTGCTGCGTCTGGATGTTGGCACCGGCTACCAGTACTGGTACGGTCTGCCGAACTTCTACACCATCACCCGTTACAACCACAGCACCCATTACGCAATGGCGGTCTGGCAGTTAGGACAAGCCGTGGCGCTGGCGCGAGTACAGTAGCTATTTACAAGAGGGGGGCGTGAGCTTCCCTCTGGCTAAT
This sequence comes from Shigella sp. FJ200513, assembly GCF_040495915.1. Lineage (NCBI taxonomy): Bacteria > Pseudomonadati > Pseudomonadota > Gammaproteobacteria > Enterobacterales > Enterobacteriaceae > Shigella > Shigella sp. FJ200513. The sequence continues at coordinate 27,153 of NZ_JBDYCV010000017.1, forward strand.
CAGCTTTTTTCTGAATCCTCCTCGTAAAATTGCAACGCCAACACCATCTTCCTGACGAAAGTGCTATCTTGTCCGGCATAAATTTTTGACTGACAGAGGTTGTGATGACTGACAGTGAACTGATGCAGTTAAGCGAACAGGTTGGGCAGGCGCTGAAAGCCCGTGGCGCAACCGTAACAACTGCCGAGTCTTGTACCGGTGGTTGGGTAGCGAAAGTGATTACCGATATTGCCGGTAGCTCCGCCTGGTTTGAACGCGGATTTGTCACCTACAGTAACGAAGCCAAAGCGCAGATGATCGGCGTACGCGAAGAGACGCTGGCGCAGCATGGCGCGGTGAGTGAACCCGTCGTGGTGGAAATGGCGATAGGTGCACTGAAAGCGGCTCGTGCTGATTATGCCGTGTCTATTAGTGGTATCGCCGGGCCGGATGGCGGCAGTGAAGAGAAGCCTGTCGGCACCGTCTGGTTTGCTTTTGCCACTGCCCGCGGTGAAGGCATTACCCGGCGGGAATGCTTCAGCGGCGACCGTGATGCGGTGCGTCGTCAGGCTACTGCGTATGCATTGCAGACCTTGTGGCAACAATTTCTACAAAACACTTGATACTGTATGAGCATACAGTATAATTGTTTCAACAGAACATATTGACTATCCGGTATTACCCGGCATGACAGGAGTAAAAATGGCTATCGACGAAAACAAACAGAAAGCGTTGGCGGCAGCACTGGGCCAGATTGAGAAACAATTTGGTAAAGGCTCCATCATGCGCCTGGGTGAAGACCGTTCCATGGATGTGGAAACCATCTCTACCGGTTCGCTTTCACTGGATATCGCGCTTGGGGCAGGTGGTCTGCCGATGGGCCGTATCGTCGAAATCTACGGACCGGAATCTTCCGGTAAAACCACGCTGACGCTGCAGGTGATCGCCGCAGCGCAGCGTGAAGGTAAAACCTGTGCGTTTATCGATGCTGAACACGCGCTGGACCCAATCTACGCACGTAAACTGGGCGTCGATATCGATAACCTGCTGTGCTCCCAGCCGGATACCGGCGAGCAGGCACTGGAAATCTGTGACGCCCTGGCGCGTTCTGGCGCAGTAGACGTTATCGTCGTTGACTCCGTGGCGGCACTGACGCCGAAAGCGGAAATCGAAGGCGAAATCGGCGACTCTCACATGGGCCTTGCGGCACGTATGATGAGCCAGGCGATGCGTAAGCTGGCGGGTAACCTGAAGCAGTCCAACACGCTGCTGATCTTCATCAACCAGATCCGTATGAAAATTGGTGTGATGTTCGGTAACCCGGAAACCACTACCGGTGGTAACGCGCTGAAATTCTACGCCTCTGTTCGTCTCGACATCCGTCGTATCGGCGCGGTGAAAGAGGGCGAAAACGTGGTGGGTAGCGAAACCCGCGTGAAAGTGGTGAAGAACAAAATCGCTGCACCGTTTAAACAGGCTGAATTTCAGATCCTCTACGGCGAAGGTATCAACTTCTACGGCGAACTGGTTGACCTGGGCGTAAAAGAGAAGCTGATCGAGAAAGCAGGCGCGTGGTACAGCTACAAAGGTGAGAAGATCGGTCAGGGTAAAGCGAATGCAACTGCCTGGCTGAAAGATAACCCGGAAACCGCGAAAGAGATCGAGAAGAAAGTACGTGAGTTGCTGCTGAGCAACCCGAACTCAACGCCGGATTTCTCTGTAGATGACAGCGAAGGAGTAGCAGAAACTAACGAAGATTTTTAATCGTTCGTTATTGATGATAATAGATAATGTGTGCACGGACGGTCCCCTCGCCCCTTTGGGGAGAGGGTTAGGGTGAGGGGAACAGGCCAGCACTGGCGTGAAAAATTACTCTCACCTCGATCCTCTAACGAATTGGGCCTGCGGGAACATTCTGCATACTCATTGACTATTAAATCTGTTTATCAGCAAAACCTGGGGCGCATCTGCGGCCCTTTTGCTTTTTTAAGTTGTAAGGATATGCCATGACAGAATCAACATCCCGTCGCCCGGCATATGCTCGCCTGTTGGATCGTGCGGTACGCATTCTGGCGGTGCGCGATCACAGTGAGCAAGAACTGCGACGTAAACTCGCGGCACCGATTATGGGCAAAAATGGCCCAGAAGAGATTGATGCTACGGCAGAAGATTACGAGCGCGTTATTGCCTGGTGCCATGAACATGGCTATCTCGATGACAGCCGATTTGTTGCGCGCTTTATCGCCAGCCGTAGCCGCAAAGGGTATGGACCTGCACGTATTCGTCAGGAACTGAATCAGAAAGGTATTTCCCGCGAAGCGACAGAAAAAGCGATGCGTGAATGTGACATCGACTGGTGCGCACTGGCGCGCGATCAGGCGACGCGAAAATATGGTGAACCTTTGCCAACTGTCTTTTCAGAAAAAGTTAAGATCCAGCGTTTTCTGCTCTATCGTGGCTATCTGATGGAAGATATCCAGGATATTTGGCGAAATTTTGCCGACTGAACGCATACGGTATTTTACTTCCCAGTCAAGAAAACTTATCTTATTCCCACTTTTCAGTTACCAGCCCGGCGGTTAAGACACGCTGGAGCTGGTGGCGATATTTCGTTAGCTTGATTTCAGGATAATTATGAGCAAGAGCACCGCTGAGATCCGTCAGGCGTTTCTCGACTTTTTCCATAGTAAGGGACATCAGGTAGTTGCCAGCAGCTCCCTGGTACCCCATAACGACCCAACTTTGTTGTTTACCAACGCCGGGATGAACCAGTTCAAGGATGTGTTCCTTGGGCTCGACAAGCGTAATTATTCCCGCGCTACCACTTCCCAACGCTGCGTGCGTGCGGGTGGTAAACACAACGACCTGGAAAACGTCGGTTACACCGCGCGTCACCATACCTTCTTCGAAATGCTGGGCAACTTCAGCTTCGGCGACTATTTCAAACACGATGCCATTCAGTTTGCATGGGAACTGCTGACCAGCGAAAAATGGTTTGCCCTGCCGAAAGAGCGTCTGTGGGTTACCGTCTATGAAAGCGACGACGAAGCCTACGAAATCTGGGAAAAAGAAGTCGGGATCCCGCGCGAACGTATTATTCGCATCGGCGATAACAAAGGTGCGCCATACGCATCTGACAACTTCTGGCAGATGGGTGACACTGGTCCGTGCGGCCCGTGCACCGAAATCTTCTACGATCACGGCGACCACATTTGGGGTGGCCCTCCGGGAAGTCCGGAAGAAGACGGCGACCGCTACATTGAGATCTGGAACATCGTCTTCATGCAGTTCAACCGCCAGGCAGATGGCACGATGGAACCGCTGCCGAAGCCGTCTGTAGATACCGGTATGGGTCTGGAGCGTATTGCTGCGGTGCTGCAACACGTTAACTCTAACTATGACATCGACCTGTTCCGCACGTTGATCCAGGCGGTAGCGAAAGTCACTGGCGCGACCGATCTGAGCAATAAATCGCTGCGCGTAATCGCTGACCACATTCGTTCTTGTGCGTTCCTGATCGCGGATGGCGTAATGCCGTCCAATGAAAACCGTGGTTATGTACTGCGTCGTATCATTCGTCGCGCAGTGCGTCACGGCAATATGCTCGGCGCGAAAGAAACCTTCTTCTACAAACTGGTTGGTCCGCTGATCGACGTTATGGGCTCTGCGGGTGAAGACCTGAAACGCCAGCAGGCGCAGGTTGAGCAGGTGCTGAAGACTGAAGAAGAGCAGTTTGCCCGTACTCTGGAGCGCGGTCTGGCGTTGCTGGATGAAGAGCTGGCAAAACTTTCTGGTGATACGCTGGATGGTGAAACGGCTTTCCGTCTGTACGACACCTATGGCTTCCCGGTTGACCTGACGGCTGATGTTTGTCGTGAGCGCAACATCAAAGTTGACGAAGCTGGTTTTGAAGCAGCAATGGAAGAGCAGCGTCGTCGCGCGCGCGAAGCCAGCGGCTTTGGTGCCGATTACAACGCAATGATCCGTGTTGATAGTGCATCTGAATTTAAAGGCTATGACCATCTGGAACTGAACGGCAAAGTGACCGCGCTGTTTGTTGATGGTAAAGCGGTTGATGCCATCAATGCCGGCCAGGAAGCTGTGGTCGTGCTGGATCAAACGCCATTCTATGCGGAATCCGGCGGTCAGGTTGGTGATAAAGGCGAACTGAAAGGCGCTAACTTCTCCTTCGCGGTGGAAGATACGCAGAAATACGGCCAGGCGATTGGTCACATCGGTAAACTTGCTGCGGGTTCTCTGAAAGTGGGCGACGCTGTGCAGGCTGATATTGATGAGGCTCGTCGCGCCCGTATTCGTCTGAATCACTCCGCAACGCACCTGATGCACGCTGCGCTGCGCCAGGTTCTGGGGACTCATGTATCGCAGAAAGGTTCACTGGTTAACGACAAGGTGCTGCGCTTCGACTTCTCACACAACGAAGCGATGAAACCGGAAGAGATTCGTGCGGTCGAAGACCTGGTGAACGCACAGATTCGTCGCAATTTGCCGATCGAAACCAACATCATGAATCTCGAAGCGGCGAAAGCGAAAGGTGCGATGGCGCTGTTCGGCGAGAAGTATGATGAGCGTGTACGCGTGCTGAGCATGGGCGATTTCTCCACCGAGCTGTGTGGCGGTACTCACGCCAGCCGCACTGGTGATATTGGTCTGTTCCGCATCATCTCTGAATCGGGTACTGCTGCAGGCGTTCGTCGTATCGAAGCGGTAACCGGAGAAGGCGCTATCACCACCGTTCATGCAGACAGCGATCGCTTAAGCGAAGTCGCGCATCTGCTGAAAGGCGATAGCAATAATCTGGCGGATAAAGTGCGCTCAGTACTGGAACGTACGCGTCAGTTAGAAAAAGAACTACAACAGCTTAAAGAACAAGCTGCCGCACAGGAGAGCGCAAATCTTTCCAGTAAGGCAATTGATGTTAATGGTGTTAAGCTGTTGGTTAGCGAGCTTAGCGGTGTTGAGCCGAAAATGTTGCGTACCATGGTTGACGATTTAAAAAATCAGCTGGGGTCGACAATTATCGTGCTGGCAACGGTAGCCGAAGGTAAGGTTTCTCTGATTGCAGGCGTATCTAAGGACGTCACAGATCGTGTGAAAGCAGGGGAACTGATTGGTATGGTCGCTCAGCAGGTGGGCGGCAAGGGTGGTGGACGTCCTGACATGGCGCAAGCCGGTGGTACGGATGCTGCGGCCTTACCTGCAGCGTTAGCCAGTGTGAAAGGCTGGGTCAGCGCGAAATTGCAATAATATAAGCGTCAGGCAATGCCGTGGACTCGCTTCACGGCATTCGCATTAACGCTATCGACAACGATAAAGTCAGGTTGAAGTTGTGTATATCGGCTAAACTTAGGTTTAACAGAATGTAATGCCATGACTGCTTACATGTAATGTGTTTGTCATTGCTTACTTTTTGGCGTTATATGATGGATAATGCCGGGATACAGAGAGACCCGACTCTTTTAATCTTTCAAGGAGCAAAGAATGCTGATTCTGACTCGTCGAGTTGGTGAGACCCTCATGATTGGGGATGAGGTCACCGTGACAGTTTTAGGGGTAAAGGGCAACCAGGTACGTATTGGCGTAAATGCCCCGAAGGAAGTTTCTGTTCACCGTGAAGAGATCTACCAGCGTATCCAGGCTGAAAAATCCCAGCAGTCCAGTTACTAATCTTTCCGCGTCTCATCTTTATCGGTGAGACGCACCCTCAAAATTTCTCCTTCACTCTATAGTCTTTTCGCTTTACTCCCGTTCATTCAACTTAAGTCTCCATTTTTTTGCATTACTGCTATCTGCCAGACCTCCGTTTTTCTGTAGATAAAACACTCTTTTTGACGCTTTTACAGACTAATTGAGCGTGAAGTGTGCAAACGATAAAAGTGTGGGAAAAATTGTTTGACTTATAAGTCTCAGAAAGTAATATGTGCGCCACGCAGCGATGATGAGCGATAAACAAGTTCTTCGAAGCACTCGTAAGAGGCGTGTGGTGAGGTGGCCGAGAGGCTGAAGGCGCTCCCCTGCTAAGGGAGTATGCGGTCAAAAGCTGCATCCGGGGTTCGAATCCCCGCCTCACCGCCATTTGCATCCGTAGCTCAGCTGGATAGAGTACTCGGCTACGAACCGAGCGGTCGGAGGTTCGAATCCTCCCGGATGCACCATCTCTTACTTGATACGGCTTTAGTAGCGGTATCAAAAAATCTGCAGTAAAGTAAGTTTCCCGATGCATCCGTAGCTCAGCTGGATAGAGTACTCGGCTACGAACCGAGCGGTCGGAGGTTCGAATCCTCCCGGATGCACCAT